>JAILNZ010000087.1 GCA_024691135.1 Clostridiales bacterium | reverse complement strand
TTCTTAAGACCACAACCGTTACGGCAGCTCCTGCCCCTGTTGCAGCTCCTGCTCCTGCAGCTGCTGCCTCACCTGCTGCTCCTGCTGCTGCTCCGGCTGCTACTGCTGCCGCAGGCACGACTCCTGTTACTGCACCGATGCCGGGAACTATCCTTAATGTTAAGGTTTCCGTTGGTGCTAAGGTAAACGAAGGCGACCTCGTTTGCATCCTTGAAGCTATGAAAATGGAAAATGAGATCTATGCTCCTTGTTCAGGCACGGTTGCACAGGTCCTCACTTCCAAGGGTGCATCCGTGAACACAGGCGACGTCCTCTTAAGCATTTCTTAATTCAAGGAGGCCTTAAAAGTGTTTGTTGATGCATTATTAAACCTGTGGCAGTCATCCGGATTCGCTAATCTCGATATCCGTAATGCCATCATGCTCGTTTTGGCCTTCGTGCTCATCTATCTGGCCGTCGGCAGAAAATTCGAGCCTTTGCTCCTGCTTCCGATCGCATTCGGTATGCTCCTGAGTAACCTTCCTCTCGCTGATCTTTATCACCCTGAGATCTTCTCCGGCGGACACGTTCACTGGGAACTTCTCGGAACAGGTAAGGAAGCCGGTATGAACGGCAGCATAAGCGTAGGACTTCTTGACTTCATCTATCTCGGAGTCAAGCTGTCGATCTTCCCTTGTCTCATCTTCATGGCAGTAGGTGCCATGACCGACTTCGGACCTCTGATCGCCCGTCCTTCTTCACTCTTCATGGGTGCAGGTGCACAGTTCGGTATCTCCTTCGCATTCGTTGTAGCAACGCTCCTCGGCTTTAATGCCAACCAGGCTGCATCCATCGCCATCATCGGCGGTGCTGACGGTCCTACGGCAATCTTCCTTACAACGAAGCTCGCTCCTGAGATATTGCCGGCCATCGCGATAGCGGCCTATTCCTATATGGCGTTGATCCCGATGATACAACCGCCGCTCATGAAGCTTCTTACCACCAAGAAGCAGCGTCAGATCAAGATGGAACAATTGAGAAGCGTATCAAAGGTAGAGAAGATCTGCTTCCCTATCATCGTTACGGTTATCTGTACTCTCCTTCTTCCTTCTGTCGGACCTCTCCTCGGTATGCTCATGCTCGGTAACCTCTTCCGTGAATCAGGCGTAACTGAGCGTCTTTCCGATACGGCACAGAATGCACTCTGCAACATCGTAACCATCTTCCTTGGTGTTACGGTAGGTGCTACGGCTCAGGGAGCTAACTTCCTTAAGCTCGACACGATCAAGATCATCATCTTGGGTCTCGTCGCTTTTGCATTCTCCACCATCGGTGGTCTCCTCATAGGCCAGCTCATGTATTTCATCTCCGGCGGAAAGATCAATCCTCTTATCGGTTCAGCCGGTGTATCTGCTGTTCCTATGGCAGCACGTGTATCCAACAAGGAAGGCCAGAAGGCTAATCCTTCCAACTTCCTCCTCATGCACGCCATGGGTCCTAACGTAGCAGGCGTTATCGGTTCTGCCGTTGCTGCAGGTGTTCTCCTGAGCCTCTTCGGTAAATAATCCCTGTAACGGATAATAGTTTACAGACATAAGATAAGGCGTCTTCAAACTGGAGACGCCTTATTTGTTTTTACTGTCAGTCGCTGATCAGATTATCCTTTACGAGTTTTTCCCAGTCGGCGTAAGACCGTGCACCGATGAGTCTCGTTCCGTCTTTTCCCTGGCTCTTGTCGACATTGATGATATAACCGTCCTTATCAACGAATATCGTAGTCGGGATGTGACCTGTACTGTATTTCTTAAAGTCACTCGACGAATGCAGGAGCGGATAAGAGATATTGTAGTATGACATGAGATCATATACTTCCCTCTCCATATCTGTCTCGGAATAGACTCCCAATATCAGTACGCCCTTATCCTTGTAGTTCTTGTAGAGATTGTTCAAAGCCGGAAGTTCGCTTACGCACGGTTTACACCACGGTTCCCACAGATTGATTATGGTAAGATCATAATCCTTGCAGATGTCTTCCGTATACTTTACTCCGTACCTGTCAACTGTCGAGAACTTTACCTTTTCGGATGTTGAGTTCGAATTCCTCTTCGTTCCGAAAAAGTCACACGATGCAAATGAAAACATTACCGCAATACTGAGTATCAGGACCAGTATCTTCTTCATAGAATTCCCCCTTGTGATCTGTTTGATTCTGATATTTCTAACAGTTAGTTGACATTCTACAGCAGATCTTTACAAGTAAATAAGGAAAAAGCCGGACTATAGCCGGCCCTTTTTCTTTGAATATCACATATTAGCGGTCAGTTGAAACCATATAGATATTTAATGAACGATTGTTGTGTCTTAAGCTCATTACTCGTTCTTACTCCGAATAAGATATAGTAGTCATGATCTGAAGGAAGACCGAGCTTACTTACGGTATCAGCCTTAAGCTTTATGCCTACAGGAAGATCCTCTGCTCCGTGATAGATATCGTCCTCTTCAAACAGGGACAGATCCGTAAGCATATTGAGATCCTGATAATAGTCTTCCTGCGCGTAGTTATCGACGGCATCGTCCCTCATTATGAGATAAGAGAATGTTCCCGTCGCCATCTGGGCTCTTAAAGCAACATCAAGATAGCGCTCCTCGAATTCCATATCCGAAGAGAAGTTCAGGTTTGTCTCAGACAGCCTTGCTTCCCTCTTCTCGGGATCATATCCCATATACTCGATGAACCCTTCATCGGCATATCTGAGGCCTTCTTTTGATACCGTGCAGTTAATGGTCCCGCCCGTTAAGATGATCTTATGATCCGAATAGACATCATATGCAAACCATGCTATACCTATGCCGAATATGACGATAAGTATAAAGCCCGGCAGATAATACTGTGCAAGATAGACCAGTTTCTGTTTGAAAGTAAGCTCGCTTAATTTCTTCTTCTCTTTTCTCAGGAACTTGGTGAACTTATTGCCCTTGAACTCCTCTTCAGGCTCTCTTTCACTCTTATCCTCCATCTCCTTATGAAGAGACTTGACCTGCTGGGCATAGGATATCTCTCCCGTGGACGGGTCAAGAGCTGCGGCAGGGATCTTTTCTTCCTCTTCTTCAGTTTCTTCTGTCTCCTCTGTCTCTTCAGTCTCGCCTTCCTTAGCTTCTTCGGCTTCTTTTGCCTTCTCGGCTTCCTCAGCTCGCGTCTTTTCGAGACGGTTGAACTGCTTTATGTAGACATGACAAAGGAAGTACATGGCGGCTACAACGCAGAATGCGTACATCAAAGGGAGCCATCTGGCGTACCAGATGCATGCGATGACCGATCCTCCGATAAAGATCGTGATAAGAAGGAGCGGGATGAACTTAAGGAAAGTAAAGACTATTGCTGCCTTAAAGTATTCAGGTATCTTCATGTCATATCTGGCGATGATCGGAAAGATGCTGAGCATGATAAACCATACAATAGCTGACATCACGATAACGCCGATCCTGTACACGATATTTGTCGTTCCCCAGCCGTTTAATATGATCCATCTCCAGTCGATAAAGACGAGGAAGATCGCCATACAAAGGATAACCCAGACTATCGTCGCCTGTTTGAAATTGTTCTTGAAAGCCTTGAAATAAGGAACGATTATCCCGTTGTCCTCATCCTTCACGACTTTCATCGCAATGCTGAAATTGGCCGTCATGGCAGCACCGATCGTAATGATCGGGATACTGCAGATGAGAGTCAGTATATGAAGGAGCAGGATATCCGCGATCCTGCTTACGAGCCTCATAAACGGGCTGTCGGGTCTCAGAAAGTTCATCCTTTAATACCTCTTATGATCAGATCACTATCGTAACGGTATCAGAATCGTCACTCAAAGTGAACTTTGCTTCTTTATTATCACAGTTAATTATATATTCTCCTTTAAAACCTTCAAGCGTTACCGCTCCGTCAGAATCGGTAACAATTTCCACGTTTGTGCTCCACTCTTTGTGGATAAGGTCCCTGAGCATATAGTAGGAAGGCTTCAATGTGTTATCTGTCCTCACAAAACCGGAAGGAGCCTTAAGCCAAGCCCCGTCAGAGAAATCCCAGTAAGTGATCGCCTGAACCTGAGGATGCTCGAAAAGAATCGTGTACATCTCCTTTATCTGCTCTTCCTGGATCTTCTCATACTCAGGAAGCGAAGGCCATTCATCGACCTGCCAGTCATTCAGGTCCTCGATATATGAAGGGACCGGTGTGCCTGACAATATGGTATTTTCCGTAAAATGCAAAGGAAGGCCGAATCTCGAGAACCTCTCAAGAACGTCTTCTGTCTTCTCCCTGCCCCAGTATCCCTGGTGCTGATGCGACTGTATTCCGATAGCCGAGAATTCTACGCCCGCATCAAGGCATCTTTCGATCAGATCCTCATACTTCGGTGTCGTATTGAAATCATTTATGAGGAGCGTCGCATCCTTATTATTCTTTCTCGCCTCTTCAAAGACCTTCTTAACGAGTCCGACCTGTCCGTACTCATTACAGATCCTTGTTACGGCATTATCGTACTTGTCGAAAACGGGCATGATAACGACTTCGTTTATCACATCCCACATATCGATGATCCCCTTAAAGCCGCCAACTTCCCTTTGTATCCTCTGAAGCTGCTTTTGCATGATCGTCTCATTATCGTATTTCAGGAGCCAGTCGGCACAGACGGTGTGCCAGCAAAGAGGATGACCCTTGAGCTTTACGCCTTTTTCCTTGAGGTCGAGCGCCGTCTTCATGACAGATTCCGTCATGGGCTTACCCTCTTCCCTCTCAAAATTACCCCAGTAGAACGGTAAGGTCGCAAAGTTAAAGACATCGAGCCAGTATTCCGTTCTTTCCCTGAAAAACTCCTTCATCTTCTCATCAGGAACATTATGGTATGCGACAAAGTCAAATCCGCCGCAACCGAAGAGGAACTCATGGTTCTTAAGCTGTGCCCTGATCTTTTTCCCTGCTACTGGATTTCCGTCCTTGTCCTTAATAATAAGTCTTGCTTTTGAATATCTGTTCGATGGTATAGCCAAATCGATATCCTCCTAACTTGGTCTGATTATAAAAAGCCTGCCCTGAATGATCAGGGCAGACTCCCAAAGTTCTTATAAAGTGAGTATGAAATTACTCCTTAACACCACCGATGGTGAGACCTGTAACGAAGTACCTCTGAAGGAACGGGTACAAACAGATGATAGGTGCCATCGTAAGGATAGTAGCAGCAGCACGGACTGTGTTCTTGTTAGCTGTTGCTGTATTGCCCTGCGAAAGTGCGTTAGCACTCTGGTTAGCACTGGACTGTGTCGAAACGGAATCCAGGAGTTTCATAAGCTCGTACTGGAGTGTCGTGTACTTGAGGTTGCTTCTGTTATAGAGCATTGCATCAAACCATGAGTTCCAGTGCCATACAGCCGAGAAGAGAGCGATGGTAGCATAAACCGGTTTACACAAAGGAGAAATGATCCTTATGAATACCGTCATGTAACCTGCACCTTCAAGCTGAGCAGATTCTTCAAGAGAATCCGGAATACCTGACATGTAAGTTCTCATAACCATTACGTTAAATGCACTTACAAGACCCGGGATTACATATACCCAGAATGTACCGATGAGGTGAAGTGATCTGAAGAGAACGATCGTAGGGATCAAGCCACCGTTAGCGTACATTGTGATGATCCAGAAAAGTGAGAGACCGGACTTGAAGAGGAATCTCTTACGGCTAAGGATGAATGAGAGCAGTGCGTTAGCTGCAAGTGAAGCGAGCGTAGCGATGATAGTTCTCAAGACTGTGATCTTAGCACCCTGGATGATGCCCTCTTTATGAATAACGATACTGTAACTCTTAAGTGACCATACACGAGGGAGGAGGTGGATACCGCCTCTTACGGCGTCATTACCTTCGTTGAAGGAAATAGCGAGTGTATTAAGTATAGGATAAAGAGTGATTACTGCAAAGAGAACCATGAAGATCGTATTGCAGATAGTGAATACAACATCCTCCGGTGCCATC
>JAILNZ010000047.1 GCA_024691135.1 Clostridiales bacterium | reverse complement strand
ATTTTCTGTCAAGCGCTCCGTTCTTTATGGCACGGTTACCGAAGATCTCGGCTATCTCGGGATTCGCGATACCGTCAACGTCAGTAACATCACGAGATATCTGATCAGCGTCGAGCACAAGGAGACCTCTGTCTCGAAGGATCGCCGATACGGTACTCTTACCTGTTCCGATACCTCCCGTAATGCCTAATACAAACATGGTCGCTCCTCCTTATTTTGCCTTAAGCCATGTATCTCCGATACCGCAATCTGCGATAAGCGGGATATTGAGCTTAACGGCATTTTCCATCTCTTTTTTAAGAAGTGATGCACAGTGATCGGCATCATTTATATCACATTCGACTATCAGTTCGTCATGGACCTGCATAACGAGTTTGGCAGAAGGGATCTCATTTCTGAGAGCATTATTCACCCTGTTCATGGCGATCTTGATGATATCTGCGGCCGTTCCCTGAATAGGAGTATTCATGGCGACACGGAAGCCGAATTCACGAAGATTCTTGTTCTGTGAACGAAGTTCGTTAAGATATCTTCTTCTTCCGAATCTGGTCTCGGCAAAACCCAATCTCTCGCCTTTTTCCTTGAGTGAATCAAGATAGGAAGATACCTGCGGAAACTGCCTTTTATATGATTCGATAAAATGTTTTGCCTCTGCAAAACTGATATGAAGATCCTGCGACAGGCCGAATTCGGTAACACCGTAGACAATGCTGAAATTTACGGTCTTTGCGGCCGCTCTCTGAGAGGATGTAACCTCATCTTCGGACACTCCGAAGAGCCCCGCTGCAGTTCTTCTATGTATATCCTGACCTTCCCTGAAGGCGTTGCACATGATCTCGTCACCTGAAAGAGCAGCAAGGAGACGAAGTTCGATCTGGGAATAGTCGGCATCGACCAGTATCCTTCCTTCGGGTGCAGTAAAAGCATTTCTTATCTTCTCGCCTTCTCTCGTCCTAACGGGGATGTTCTGAAGATTAGGTTCCGTGGATGACAGTCTTCCGGTATTTGTCATAGCCTGTGTGAAGGTCGTCCTGATCCTGCCGTCTTCTTCGATCTTATCCGTAAGACCTACGGCATATGTCGAATCGAGCTTACTTAAAGCCCTGTATTCCATAATAAACGGGATAACGGGATGATCGCCGTATAGGCTCTGAAGAACCTCAGCAGAAGTGGAATATACACCCGTCTTCCCTTTTTTTCCGTGCTTAAGTCCGAGCTTTTCGAAAAGCACATAGGACAGCTGCTTCGGAGAGCTTATCAAAAATTCCTCTCCCGTCAGTTCATATATCTTTTTCTCGATATCGAGAAGCCTCGTCTTAAAATCTTCATGAAGGCGCATAAGCTCTTCCTTTGAGACATGCATACCGTTCCTCTCGATCGAATCGAGCGTCAGAACGAGCGGGAACTCGATGTTATAGAGGAGATCATGAAGTCCCTTTTCTTCAATCGATCTTGCCTGAACATAAGCAATATATGTCGTAAGGAGAGCCTCTCCTGCACGGTCTTTGAGCTTCCTGTCGTCATCAACCGTATCAAAGAGCGTCATCTGTCCGGACGAATTATCGGAATCTATCGGAAAGATAAATCCAGTCGTCCTCTCGAAAACGGTTCCGAAGCTGACATCGCTTCCCGATACGAGATTCAGTACATAAGCACAGATCTCGACGTCGAAGATGCTATTTAAGACGCTTACGGGCTCTTTAAGGCACTTTGACCTGATCTTATATGAAAATGATGAAGGCAGTTGATCGATATCTGCATCCTTGAAAGAAGCCAGAAGATCATTAAGTTCTTCCTTTTTGATACGGAAAACTGTTCTGTTGCCGCGGATTCCTATGAGAACACTGTCCTCAAAGAAAGTTACCGAGTAGAAAGGATACTTTCTGTCTTCCTCAGACAGATCAAGATAAGCTTCCTTTACTTTCTCGAAAACATCAGATGCCGGAAGATTGGAAACCTCGATCCCTGCTTTGAATATACCGTCGATCTCTGAAGCAAATGATGAATAATCTCCGGAAGTCTCACTCCCTGAAACATCAAGAGATGACGGCTTCATCGAAGACATGTCCAGCTTTTTGAGGACAGCCTTAAGTGCGAGCCTTGAGAGCTCATCACAGAGTTCCTGTGTCTTTTCTATCTGAAGTACCGTATCATCAAGATCAATGTCGATATCGACATCGCGGTCGATGGTACAGAGCCTGAGACTTAACTTGAGATGATCCTCCTGCCCTTCGAGATTGTTCCTCAGGGCACCCTTTATGCTATCCAGATTCCTGTAGATATTATCAATATCACCATAGTCTGAGATAAGTTTGAAAGCCGTCTTTTCACCGACCTTGTCGATGCCCTTTATGTTATCGGACGAATCACCCATAAGAGCTTTTACATAGATAAACTTATCAGGGGATATTCCGTACATTTCCTCGAAGACTTCCTTCGTGATGAGGATGCGCGGCGGCTTGCCCTTTCCTGACTGGGGGAGGATGACGGATACGTTCTCGCCTATAAGCTGAAAGTCGTCATGATCGCCGCTATAGATATAAGTCATATCACCTGAGGCGGCAGCCTTTTTCGAGAGGGTTCCGATAAGATCGTCTGCCTCAAAGGACTCCTTCTCGATCCTTGCGATACCCATAAGATCCAGGAGGTTCTTAAGAACCGGCATCTGGGCCTTGAGCTCATCGGGCATCGGCTTTCTGGTCGCCTTATAATCTGCTGACAGAAGGTGCCTGAACGTAGGCGCATGAACGTCAAAAGTAACAACTATATTGGTCGGCTTATATTCGTCGATAACGCTGAAGAGCGAGTTAAAAAAGCCGCTTATGGCACCCGTGGGAGTACCGTCGGGAGCTGTCAGCATCGCTTTGCCCGCATATGCATAATGTGAGCGGTACATTATCGAATAGCCGTCGACCAAAAGAAGCTTTCTCATACGTCCTTATTCTCCTGAGCCTTTTCATGCTGCATGTGTGCCGTACTTATCATGAGCTTGATCCTGTTAAGCTGGTTGGCTTCCGATGCGCCCGGATCATAGTCGATCGGAATGATGTTGGACTGAGGATACTGACGCCTTAATTCCTTGATCATACCCTTGCCCGTTACATGGTTAGGAAGACATGCAAACGGCTGTGCGCAGATGATGTTCGGAACACCGTCCTGGATAAGTTCGACCATCTCGGCCGTCAGGAACCATCCTTCACCGCAGAAGTTACCGCAGCTTAGGATCGATGCTGATTTCTTGGCAAGCTCCTCGATCCTCTCGGACAGCATAAACTTACCTGTCTTCTTGAATTCCTCGTTGATCGGCTTTCTGTAGAGCTCCAGAAAGTTGATGATCTGCTGATTAGCAAATGCGCTCTTCTTACTCTTGCCGATGTTCTCGGCAGACCAGATCGGATTATGACAGCAATAAAGGAAGAAATCGAGAACACCCGGAAGTACTCCTTCACAGCCCTCCTGCTCGATAACGTCTATCGCATTATTATTTGCATCAGGCTGGAACTTTACGAGGATCTCACCGACAAGGCCTACACGAGGCTTTCTCGGGATATCGCGGAGCGGAAGTCTGTTGAACTTATCTACCGCAAACCTGATGAACTTCTTGTATGACTTGATCTCAGGGAGATTTTCCATATCGACGTCGATATCTGCAAGGATATCCCTGATCTTCTTCTTCTCTTCAGGAGTCTTGGAGAAATAACTGTTAGGCATTACCTCATCGTAACGGGGTGAGATCTTATCTTCAAATCCCGCCCTGTTGATCATATTTCTTCCGATCCTGTTGATGTAGGAATAAAGAGCATTAGCGGAACCCGGTACGAGTTCATAAGGTCTTACCCTGTATAGCATCGTAGAGATCATATCGCCCAGTGCAAGTCCCTTGATCGCATCATGCAGGAGCTTGGGCCTTACATTAAAGCCGCTGTTCTTCTCGAATCCCTGAACGGACATGGCGATTACCGGGATATTAGGATATCCCGCTTCCTTGAGCGCTTTACGCAGGAAAGCGACATAGTTGGTCGCACGGCATCCGCCGCCTGTCTGGGTTATAGCCAGAGTAACGTTATCAGGATCTATCTCGCCCTTTTCAATTGCATTGATCATCTGACCTACAACGATGATCGAAGGATAACATGCATCGTTATTTACATACTTTAATCCGCATTCGATATCGTCTCTTGTGGCCTGCTTCAATATCTTGAGCCTGTATTCGCTGTTATGGAATGCCGCTTCGACAAGATCGAATGTAATAGGCGCCATCTGAGGAGCAAGGATCGTGTGTGTCTTCTTGTTCTCCTTGGTAAATTCTACCCTCTTAAGCAGATAAGAGTCCTGGACCTTATCCACTTTCTCCATTGCGGAAGCATAATCACCCGTTCTTCCTTCCTCACGCTCATCCATGGCAACAACGAGAGATCTCATCCTTATCCTGGCCGCACCGAGATTACTTACTTCATCGATCTTAAGGAGTGTATAGAGCTTGCCCGATGTCTCGAGGATCTCCTGTACCTGATCTGCCGTAACGGCATCAAGACCGCAGCCGAAGCTCGTGAGCTGAACGAGCTCGAGATTAGGCTTGGTAATAACAAAAGCGGCAGCTTCATAAAGTCTCGAATGATACATCCACTGGTCAACGACACGGATCGGTCTTGCGAGAGTTCCCGGAACGGCAACGCTGTCTTCGGTAAGTACGGCAAGGCCTAAGGAATTGATCATATCCGGGATGCCGTGATGGATCTCGGGATCCGTATGATAAGGACGTCCCGCAAGGACAATACCTTTTTTGTTGTTCTCATCAAGATATTTGATGACGCGAAGTCCTTCGTTCCTGATATCTTCCTTGAACTTCCTGTGTTCTTCTTCACCCGCCTTAACTGCAGCCATTGCTTCTTCCTTTGTTACTCCGCAATATGAGAACACCTCAACAAGCTTCATAGCAGTATTCTGCATATTATCGAGCGAGAAGAAAGGATTCAGGTATCTGATCTCCTTTTCCTTTAAGTCCTCAACATTATTCTTGATGACTTCAGGATAAGAACAGACGATAGGACAGTTATAGTGATTTCCCGAATTCCTGTTTTCGTGTCTCTCATAAGGAACATCAGGATAAAAGATCGTAGTTATGCCTCTTGAGATGAGGTTTTCGATATGACCGTGAACAAGCTTTGCAGGATAACATACGCTCTCAGAAGGTATTGTATCCATTCCCCTCTCGAAAAGTGCATGTGTCGATCTGGCAGAGATCTTTACACAGAATCCGAGCTTGGTCAGGACAGTAAACCAGAAAGGATAGTTCTCGTACTGGTTCAGGGCTCTCGGTATACCGATAACGCCTCTCGGAGCATCCTTTTCAGGCGTAGGCTTATAGTATGAGAATGTTCTCTCATACTTGAACTTGAACATGTTCGGAAGCTTCTCCTTGATCTCGGTCTCTACCTTGCCTTCACCCTTCTCGCATCTGTTTCCGGACACGAACTTACGTCCGTTGGAAAAAGTCGAGATGGTAAGCTTACAGTGGTTGGCGCAGCCTTCGCATCTCGTGTTCTCAGTCGTCATCGAGAACCTGTCGAGATTCTCCTCATCGAGAAGACCGGACTTCCATACCTTGTCCGGACATCTTTTTGCCGCGATGAGCGCAGCACCGAAAGCACCCATGAGACCTGCAACATTAGGACGGATAACGTCTCTTTTGGAGACAAGCTCAAAGCATCTTAAGATCGCATCATTAAGGAAAGTACCGCCCTGAACGACGATATTCTTTCCGAGCTGTTCCGTATCCCTGATCTTGATGACTTTATAGAGTGCATTACGTACAACGGAATAAGACAGACCCGCGGAGATATCACCGACGGAAGCGCCTTCCTTCTGAGCCTGCTTAACCTTGGAATTCATGAATACCGTACATCTGGTACCGAGATCAACAGGGTTCTCGGCCTTAAGTGCCTCGATAGAGAAAGAATGAGCATCCATCTCAAGAGTCTGTGCGAAGGTCTGTATGAAGGAACCGCATCCGGAAGAGCAGGCCTCATTAAGCATTATCGAATCGATAACGCCGTTTCTTATCCTCATACACTTCATATCCTGTCCGCCGATATCAATGATGAAATCAACATCAGGACAGAAGAACTTGGCAGACTGGAAATGAGCCATCGTCTCGATCTCGCCGATATCGACACCGAGAGCGGCCTTGATGATATTCTCACCGTAGCCTGTTACACATGAATACGAGATATAGCAATCCTTCGGCATCTGCTTATAGATATCCTTCAGGATATTGACCGCACTCATTACCGGGTTACCCTTATTTTCTGCATAGAATGTATAGCACAGTTCGCCCTTCTCGTTGATGACGACAGCCTTGGTCGTCGTGGAACCTGCATCAATACCCAGGAACATAGGACCTTTCTGATCGCTGAAGTTATGGATCTCGATCATGTCTTTGGCATGACGCTCGTCAAACTTACGCTTCTCCTCCTCGTCCTTGAAAAGAGGATCGATCCTTATGATGTCAGGCGTAAAGCCTTCCTTGTTCTTGAATCTCTCGATCAGATCATTAAGATCCACATCCTCGCCCTTAGCACTCAAAGCAGCGCCCAAAGCAACGTAGATCTGCGCTTCGTCAGGCATCCAGAAAGACTCGACATTATCCTTGAGGGTCCTTTCAAATGCGGCACGAAGTTCCGAATTAAAGAACAGCGGGCCTCCCAGGAATGCGACATTTCCTCTGATCGGACGTCCGCAGGCAAGACCTGCGATCGTCTGGTTAACAACAGACTGGTATATCGATGCGGCGAGATCTTCCTTTGCTGCACCTTCATTGATGAGAGGCTGCAGATCGCTCTTTGCGAAAACGCCGCAGCGGCTGGCGATCGTATATAAGGATCTGTAATCCTTTGCAAAATTATTAAGTCCGTCCGCATCAGTCTGCAGGAGCTGTGCCATCTGGTCGATAAAAGCTCCCGTTCCGCCAGCGCAGGTACCGTTCATCCTCTGTTCAAGAACAGGATGCATATATGTGATCTTGGCATCTTCGCCGCCAAGCTCGATTATGACATCGGTCTGAGGATGATACTTGTTGATCGCAACCGTCTCCGCCATTACTTCCTGAACAAAATCGAGCTTAAGCCAGTTAGCGACAGACAGTCCTCCCGATCCGGTAATGGTGATCTTAGTCTTAAGGCCCGGGAATTCCTTCTCGAGATCTTTCAAAAGATCGTTAAGAAGACCGGAGACATCCGAATGGTGTCTCTTATACTCTGAATGGACTATCTTCTCGTCTTCAAGAAGAACGACCTTGATGGTGGTGGATCCTATATCAAGACCCAGTTTGAATTCGCTCATTTTTTCTCTCCGTCTATGTTTCTCGGTGCGCCCTTAGGCTGTTTCATCTGCTTCTTTGCCTCGGCAGATGCGGTCTTCGACCTTTTCCTGGCCTTGACCGTGACAGACTTCAGTTCCTTGTTCACGGAACCGAATATCTGAAGCGACTTTTCCTTGAGTTCCTGCATATGCTGCATCTCCTTATTCCTGATGAGCATGCGGAAGTCGCTGTCGCCTGCGATCTTCCTCTTGAACTCTTCGTTAAGAGACACGCACAATAATTCATCAGGAACTCCGAGATGGATATCGAACGGCTTTCCGAATGCATCTGTGCATGTAAGGTTCAGACCTTCAAATACTTTGCAGACATTCTCCTCGAAAACGGCAAAATCGCACTTGATACCGAGCGAGAACGGAATGCCCGAAAAATTGATCTTAACGTAAGGCAGATATCTCGAAAAGATCAGGTGAAGCGTAATGAGCTTCATGTAGGACTCAAGATTGATGCAATCCTGATCGCAGATGAGCGATAACTGTCCTTCCGAAGGCATCTTGGAAATATCGGACTTATCGTCCTCAAATCCGTTAGCCCAAAGATAATAAAGCTCCCTATAAACCTCACTTTTAAACTTCTCAAAATCCCTCGTGAGAGGTTCTGCCAATATTTTCTTGCCGATAGAGAAAAAGTACTGCAGATAAGTTACTTCCAGGTAACCCGGAACATTAAACCACTTAAGATAAGCAGCAATATCTCTGGCA
The DNA here is from genome assembly GCA_024691135.1 of Clostridiales bacterium. Lineage (GTDB taxonomy): Bacteria > Bacillota > Clostridia > Saccharofermentanales > Saccharofermentanaceae > Saccharofermentans. The sequence continues at coordinate 1,305 of JAILNZ010000047.1, read as the reverse complement.
TTAAAGACATACTTATTCATAAGATCTCCTGTAAGCGCCTTAACGGCTCATATCATTATATCATAATGATTATTTTATGCTAATTAAAATAATAGGCAGTCCTGAAAGACAAAAAATAAAAAAGGAGGCTGCCCCGCGATGGGGCAACCTCCCTTAAGATTACTTTGGGATAAGGAGATTACTCTTCGATCTCCTCGAATGTACCAAACAGATTAAGTCTGAAAAGCATAGCCTCGTCATCAGGATCAGAACAGTAGATCTTTGCGTTGCAAACGATACCGCCCTCGATGAGCTTCATGATACCTGTCATCTGGCTGAGCTTGCTCTTCAAGTTATAACGGTCATTCTCGTCTGTGATGAGATAAACGTTACCCTTGCACTCGTCAAGTGCCTTCATCAGTGTCTGTACATCAATGTCATGCATTACAAAAGCTTTCATCTTTTCTAACCTCCTTGCAGGTATTTGATCATATATCATTTTGCCCTTGCCGGCATCTCCTGCCGACAACTATATGATAGCCCTGAGGGTGGTATTGGTCAACGAAGTTTTTGTACAGTTTATATAATTTCTATGCCTGTCTTTTGTGCACATTGCACAACGCGATTATTTGCGCTTATAATGGCAGACATTGAAGCTAACGCCCTTTACGGACAGGATCTCGTCTTCCATATTAACGAGTTCCCATTCCTCGTCTTCGTCAAGATCAGGAAAGTAGGCATCTGCTTCATATTCATTATTGACCTTGGTGATTATGGCCTCGTCACATAACGGCAAGAGAGTCTTATAGACCTCTGCTCCGCCTATGACAAATATCTTCTCGTCCGGGTGTTCCTTTTGGTATCTTTTAAGTTCTTCCGTGGAATGAAGGATAACAGCTCCCTCTTTCTCGAACTTCGGATTTCTGCTCAGTATGATATTGACTCTTCTCGGGAGGAGCTTTTGCTCCTTGAACGTCATAAGTGTCTTCCTTCCGAAAACAACAGTATTGCCCGATGTATATACGCGGAAAACGCCTTTCTGATCCTCAGGAAGCGATACCAGAAGATCTCCCTTGTTTCCGATGGCCCAATTCTTGTCAACTGCCGCTATTGCTATCATGACCGTTCTCCTTAACAGAAATTACGATTAGATTATAGCAGAACTTTTTACGTATTCTTCAAGATTTGCGTAGATATGATCGAAACCGACCTTATCCCTGAATACAACCTTGTAGAGAGAAGCCATGACATGCTCATTTATGCCGAAAAAGCAGTAATCGGCATTTGAATTTTTGAGGTACTCCACTGCCTCCAGGATGTCCTGCT
>JAILNZ010000143.1 GCA_024691135.1 Clostridiales bacterium | reverse complement strand
ACGAGAGGATTCAGGTCAAACTGAAAGGACTGACTCCTTGCCAGGCAAGGAATCAGTCCTTATACTCTTTTTAAACCGTCCAACAAAGTGGGTTCACTTCAATTGCGGGGCAGCCCTTTTGCAATGCCCGCCAAGGCGGGTCGAATATGCCGCCGGAGCCCGGATCCGAGATAGATCATAAAGAGGTGATTTTATCAAGTTTTGATGCGTGGTATAATCATAATCAGGCAGGGTAGGGAAGAGGAGAAAATCGATGAACAAGGCGAAGAAGTTTAATCAGTTTAATCAGATGATCGCAGGCCTGAGCAAGATGTGCGCCGAGACGGAGGACTGCCATAAGTGCAGTTTCTACATTGAGCGATGCGTTTTCGGAGAGCCTATGCCGCGCACGTGGACGGAAGAGAAGGCGGAGGAAGAGGGGAAGCCTGATTCCGGGGAGCCTTCCGCGGTGGCGGAGGAAGTAGCTGCGATCATTGAGGAACCTGCCAAAGAGGAGACCTCAGCAGAGGACCAAGAGGACAAGGGGACCACGGAGGACGATGACTCCGAAGGGACGTGGATCGTTAATACCACGATGGGAAGTGTCTTGAGCAAGTATGTCTTCATCTGTTCCAAGTGCGGTTATAAGAAGGAATCCTATTTCTCGATACCGCCGGTGTCTTTTTGCCCCGAGTGCGAGAAGAGGAAGGGCCAGAAGTCGTAAGCATTCCTCAGGTTATTACAGGATATGAGACCGGGACTTTGATGCTCCGGCCATTTTAAAGCCGTGCTGTTTTTCGAAAAGGATAAATAGGCGCGGCAAAATTTTTTTAAGGACCACCCAATAATCCGTGTCAGGAACTCGTCATATAAGTAGATGCGGATAAAAAAGGAGGCAAAGATGGACAGCAAGGAACTCGAACAGATCTATAACGAAGCATACCGCCCGGTGTACTGGACGGCCATATCGCTCCTGAAGAACAAGGACGATGCCGAGGATGTGGTGCAGGATACTTTCGTCACGCTGATCAGGTCATATGATACGATCGCTGACAGGACGAAGGTCGTGCCGTGGCTCAAGAAGGTCTGCGCGAACAAGTGTCTTGACCGGATCAAACTCTCGAAGACGGACAATGTTGAAGATGATTTCTTTGACGATGTCGAGGCAGTCCCGGAGGACTTTCTCCCGTCTTCGATCGTGGAGTCCGAGGAGAAGCGCAGGATAATCATGGACATTATCGATAATTCGCTCTCTGAAGACATCAAGAGGACCTTGATCCTGTTCTACTTTGACGAGATGACTACCGCGGAGATCGCGGAGAAGCTCGCGATCCCCCAGGGAACGGTCTTGTGGCGTCTCAACTTTGCCAGAAAAAAGATCAAGAAGGAGGTTGAGAAGTATGAAGAAGATAACGATACGAAGTTGTATGCTATGGTATTGCCATTCTTAACACAGTTGTTTATGAAAGAAGCCGAGCAGGTACCGCTCAGGCCCATGCCGGCATCACTTATAAATCTGTCCGCATCTTACAAGGCTCCCCACAAAGGAGAAGGAACCAAATTAGTTTCTGATACGATCAGAGAAGGGACAGGAATTATGACAAAGAAATTATTGGCTATCATTATCGCAGCCGTATTGGCAGCAGGCGCAATTACAGGCGGCATTATCTGGTTTATCGGCCGCGGCGACAAGGATAAGAAAGACAGGAAGACAAGATCAGACGAGACAAAGGTCGAAGAGGAAGAAAGAGACGACGGAAACGATTACGAAGACGGAGACGGCGACGCCGATCATATCTATGATCCTGACGACGACGGCCTGACGGATGGGGATGACCCGTCGGACATTAAGACCACCCAGGTCATCACTGAGGATTCGATCTTCTTCAATATGGATGATCTGACGGAGGAGGAACTCATCGCCAACGTATGGAAGACTGCCGATGTATATGAGGGCATGACAAGGAAGGATTATGAGGGTAATTTCGTCAAGGATGAATATGCATATTTCACATCCCTGGACGACGCTTTCTACTGGCAGTACAGACCTGATGATTATAATGATTTCATCAGCCATCTCGATGTGGAAGTAAAGCTCGAAGATGATACGATCACCGGTATCAGCGAATATTCTTATGTTGATGTCATCTTCCACATAGAAGACTACGACCGTGCAGACAAGGTCTTCAACATGATAATCGACAAGTACGTAAGCGAGGGCTACGAGATCTCCCTGGATGTCGGTGAACTTTCCGAAGGTTCCAGAAGCCTGAATCTTATCGGAGAGAACTTGGCCTGCTCCATAAGCGCTTTTGAAACCCTGGGGTACAATATTCATGTTGTTATTCCTATAATGTAACTGATATCAAGTTTTCGAAAAGGAAAAGGAAGAATATATGCTCTATCTGGTAATGATGATCGTCTGGCTGGTGGCGTTCTTTGTAATGATGAGGATCGAGTCATCCGTCGGATACAGGAAGAAAGATGAATCCAACGGCCGCAGGAAGACTTTCTTAAACAAGCTCCCCTCAGGCGTGATCATGATCGTTGTGATCGCACTTGTCCTCAGTGCCGGGTTCTTTCTGATAATGTCTCTTGCAGGTAACTATCAGGAAAAGGAAGAAGACAAGCAGGCGAAGATACAATCTATCGAAGCCGAATATGAGGCGCTCCATGAGGACAATGTCGACCCTGAGACGGGGAAGACCATCCTCACGGAGAACTTCCTCAACAAGGAGTACCGCCTGTTTTACCTCACCGTGGAAGGCGAAGGCAGATCGATCAGGACTATCGGCATTGTCGGACTTCTCGTTATAGTCGGAATGTTCTCTCTTGATGTGATCCCGTACTGCATCGGCGCGTTCTTCAAAAAGAGCCGCCCGACGCTTCCCGCGGTCATCTACCTCCTGGTCATCACAGTCTTACTCGTGGGCGGCATTTTCGCGTTTGACATGGCGTATTCCTACCGCCTTCCGCCCGATCCTGACGGCGTGACCTTTGAAGTCTATCAGGTAAAAGCCGCCAGATACCGCTCGGAAAGCACGGATGATGAAGGCAATACGACTTCCTCATACTGGGCCGGCATCGACTTCGGAGACGGCGAGATCCGGTACAAAGGTGAGAAGGGCGAGTACCTTTACCGCTCGATAGGCGAAGACGGCCAGTACTTCCTCGCCCGCGCCAAAGGCATGGTCAAGTCCTACGACTTCAAGTGCTACCCGGAAGACAGGTACATGGAGGATAATCATTTATAATTGCCTGAACTTCAGAACCGTCAGATAGTATAATGATCGTGTTTTCGAGTACTCGAAAAGCAATCGGAAGAGAGGAAACTATACTGATGGAAAACACAAAAAACAGAGACAGCAGAACAATAATACTGTTTGTTATTGCCGCGCTGTCTCTTCTTTTTTTCTTATTCGCGCTGGTGGGCTACCTCTACGGCCCTTTGATCCTCCTCGCGCTTCTCATATTTGTTGTCTTTTCGCGCGCCGGAGTTCTCGCCATAACTAAGCAAAACACGGAAAATGCCCCGCTTCTCATGCGCAGGCTCATGATCTTTTACCTTGCAACTTTTCTTTTTATCTTCCTGTGGCTTACCGTCCTTAACAGAGGCATCGTAATAAGTTCTCCCGGCGTTCATCAGGAGCACAGGGTCAATTTTGTCCCGTTCAGGACGATAAGAGAGATGTCAGGACTGACAAACGAATTCGGGAGGAACTTTGTCATAATAAATCTTCTGGGAAACGCCGTCTGCCTCGTGCCGACCGCGTTCTTCTACCCGGTCCTCTGGAAACGGGCCGGAAATCCCTTTATCTATTTCCTTCTTGTCTCCGCCACATGTATCGCTGCCGAGACGCTTCAGTTTGTATTCTACAGCGGCGCCACCGACATAGACGATTACATCCTGAATGTCGGCGGCGCGATGGTGTTCTTTTTTATCTTCAGGCTACGGCCCGTAAGAAAGCTGTTTGACAGGATCTTCCCTTATCTCGGAATTGCCGAGGG
>JAILNZ010000158.1 GCA_024691135.1 Clostridiales bacterium | reverse complement strand
CTTAACTCTTGTGTCAGGATTGATTCCAGTATCCTTGATGATACTTGCTGCATTTGTCTTACCAATGCCATAGATGTAAGTAAGAGCGATCTCTACTCTCTTGTCATTTGGCAAATCAACACCGGCAATACGAGCCATTTCTGTACCTCCATTTGAACAGTAAAATGTTAATTATTTATATATCGACACGCAGCGTAAGGATCTTTCGGGTTAGGAAAGCAGCCGCCCCTACATAGACGTGTAATATCCTAAATTGTCTTAAGTCGTGTCAGGACTTACATACCAAGACTTGAACAGGGCTAAATCCGTTCGCTTGGCGTTATCCTCAGCCTTGCTTCTGCTTGTGCTTAGGATCGGAGCAAATGATCATGACTTTACCGTTACGGCGAATAACCTTGCACTTCTCGCACATAGGCTTTACTGATGGTCTAACCTTCATTTTGTACCTCCTGCATTTTTTCAACGCAAATTTAGCGCCTTTTACGCGCATGCTAATATATTTTAGCAGAACTTTTTATTTTTGCAAGAAGTTTTTTGCCTTCTTCTCGAAAAAGAAACGCCGTCCCTGAAGGGACCGCGGTCATCTTTCAGCTCATGTCAAAAAGTGAAAAAGCTGTCTTAAGACTTCTGTCCCAAAACAGCCCTGCCGTTTATCAATTCTTAGCTCTCCAGGTGATTCTTCCTCTTGAAAGGTCATAAGGCGAAAGTTCCATGGTTACCTTATCGCCCGGAAGGATCTTGATGTAGTTCTGACGGAGCTTACCCGAGATATGAGCCAAAACCTCATGGCCGTTCTCGAGCTTAACCTTGAACATTGCATTCGGCAATGCGTCTACTACTACGCCCTCTACTTCGATTACATCCTCTTTTGACATGTCATTCCTCCTCAAAAGTTGTCATTTCCGGTCCGTTTTCCGTTATGATTATCGTATTTTCATAGTGTGCTGCAGGCTTACCGTCTGCGGTTACTATAGTCCAATTGTCATCGCACAGCAAGACTTTTTCCGTTCCCATGTTTATCATGGGTTCCACGCAAAAGGCCATTCCCTTTACGATCCTCGGTCCTCTTCCGGCCTTTCCGTAATTCGGTACGTCCGGTTCCATGTGCATCTCTCTTCCGATACCGTGTCCCGTAAGGACCCTTACGACCCCGTATCCGAAAGACTCCGCATGTTCCTGGACCGCGTGGCTTACATCACCGATCCTGTTTCCGATCTTTACCTGCTCGAGTCCCTTGAAGAATGCTTCCTTCGTTCTTTGTACCAGGAGCTTTTTCTCCTCGCTGACTTCCCCTATGAGGAATGTCCTTGCGGCGTCACCGCAAAAACCGTCAAGCTCGGCCACCACGTCACATGTTATTATGTCGCCTTCCTTAAGGACCACGTCATCTGACGGGATCCCGTGAACGACCTCATCATTTACCGAAGTGCAGATCGCTGCCGGGAAAGGAGGATTGCCGTATCCTACGCACGGGGCGGAACCGCCTGCCTCCCTGATGATCCTCTGGGATACATCGTCAAGATACTTTGTCGTAACTCCGGGCTTTGCTTCCTTCTCGAGTTCCTTTAAGATCTTGGCAACGAGCTTACCCGCGGCTCTCATCTTGTCTAATTCATAATCGGATAATATCTCAACCATGAAATCACCTCATTTGAACTCAGATGAGTCCTCTTGCCTTGAGTCCTTCCTCGATCTGGCTTCTGCAGATCTCAGGATCTTTGTTGTTGTCACCCTCGATGATGATGCCCTTCTTATCGTAGAAGTCGATCAGAGGCCGGGTATTCGCATAATAGGTCTTAAGTCTTGCTTCGACTGTCTCAGGCTTATCGTCATCTCTCTGAACGACATTTCCGCCGCAGGAATCGCAGACACCCTCGACCTTTGTAGGTCTGAAAGTCACATTGTAGCTCTCGCCGCACTTCTCGCAGACTCTTCTTCCGGAGACTCTGCCCTTGATCGTCTCGTCATCAACGATGATCGAGAGGACCGCGTCGATCGACTCGCCCTTTTTGGCGAGCATCTCGTCGAGCGCCTGTGCCTGTGCGATTGTTCTCGGGAAACCGTCAAGGATATAACCCTTGTTGCAGTCTTCCTGAGACAGTCTGTCCTCGACCATGGATACCGTCAGGCTGTCAGGAACCAGAAGTCCCTTGTCGATATAGCTCTTTGCTTCAACACCCAGGGGAGTTCCGCCCTTGATGTTCGCCCTGAAGATATCTCCCGTCGAGATATGAGCAAGGTTGTACTTCTCTCTCAAATATGTGGCCGATGTTCCTTTTCCGGAACCCGGTGCTCCTAAGATAATAAGTTTCATATAATAAACACTTCCGTTCTTTTTAGTCTCAAACGTCTGTATTATAAACGCAAATCAAAATATTTGCACCTTTTTTTCGAGCATCCGAAAACAAAAGAGCTGAAGTACTGAGCGTGTCCTTAATAATCCACGAGATCAAAAAGTTGGGTCACTGCAGTATACATGCCTTCCAACGAATCTGAAAAGATCTCGCTGCACTCGATCCTTACGACGTCTCCCTGTTCATCGGAGATGTCGACGAAGGTCTTTCCGTCAGTAAGTACCGGAACAACGATAGCTCCTGAAGAGATCGTCTTTTCTTCCGTAGTTACTTCGCCGTCCCTGACGATATATCCCGAAGCAGGCTCCTTCAAGCACAGGTCACAGTAGGACGTCAGGATATACTCGCCAGTTACAGGGACCGGGATACCGTCATCGCCTACTGTATAGATCATCGTCGCGGAGATCATTCCGTTCATGAATCCGTACTTGTAGCAGGTAAACTCCGTCGTGTTTTCCATCGACATGATTCCCGTATAAGGGATAAAGTCGATCCTTTTTGCCGTGTCGTCCTTTACCTCATAGACATTGATCTCGCGGCCGTCGCCCTCCAGACCTCCGACGGCATAGATATATGTCTTGCCGTTATGAACGACGAGATACGGGCTTACAATACTTACACCGAGCCAGTCGGTATATGAGATATCGAGTTCATTTGAATTTCCGTTAATGGTGATAAGGATCTTGCCTTCGTTTTCAGACGGCGTGATCTCATATGAGGCCTCGTCGGTCCCGAGTATATAGCCGTCTCCGCTGTCCTCAAACGCCAGGACATAGTCTTCGGTATTATCCTTTTGGGTCTGCTCTCCGGTCTCCCTGTTTTCCTTTTCCTCTGTTACCGCCGTCTTTTCCTCTGCGGTCGTTGCCGTATCATCTACCCCGCCAAGCTTGATTTCCGTACTGCATCCCGCAAACGATGCCATCATCATTCCTGTAAGCGCCAGGGATACGATCCTCTTAAATCTTTCTTTGCCCTTTATATCCATCAGGAAACCCTCCGTTTTTATCTTTCTTCCTTTCACGCGTTCATTCTACACTTGTAGAATTGCGATGTCAACCCGTTTTCTTTTTCGCGAAAAAAAGATCGCCTCAAAATGAGACGATCGATTTTTTATCATTGATCAGATATCAATCAAGGAATCCTCTGTAGTTCCTTGTTACGAGCTGGCTCTCGATCTGTACTACGAGATCGTTTGCAACACCCGTAAGGATCAGCACTGACGTTCCTGCAAACCATACGTTAGGAAGGGAGAGGAAGTTAGCGATAAGAGTAGGAACCAAAACGATGAACGAGAGGAACAAAGCGTCTACCCAGTTCAAGCGGTTTGCTGTTCCGAGGATGAAATCCTTTGTCGGACGGCCGGGTCTTATACCCGGGATAAAGCCGCCGTTCTTCTGAATGTTGTTCGAGATCTCCAACGGGTTGAACTGGATCAACGAGTAGAAGAATGTGAACAGAACGATACAGACGAACTCACCTACATAGTACCAAGGGCTCGTTGAGAAGTCGCGGCACCATGTTGCGAAGAGAGACTCGGAATTCGAGAGGAACATGGTAAAGATCATGTTCGGCAAAGACAGGATGGACATCGCAAAGATGACCGGCATAACGCCCGACTGGTTAACCTTGATCGGGATATATGAACTCTGTCCGCCATAGCTCTTACGGCCGATAGTCTTCTTGGAATACTGAACGTTGATCCTTCTCTCGGCATTCTGTACATAAAGTACGAATACGATGAGAGCGATCGTTACGGCAGAGATAAGAAGGAAAGCAAGGACACCTGCGGAAATACCGAGGATCGAGCTGTTGAACTTTGCCGTGAGCTTTCCGCTCAAGCCTGTGCAGTACTCGTAAGCCTGCTTAGCCATCTGCGGAAGTCTTGTAACGATACCTGCGAAGATGATAAGGGAAACACCGTTTCCGATACCGAATTCGTTGATACGCTCACCAAGCCAGACGATAAAACATGTACCTGCCGTGAAGGCGAGGATAACGAGTGCAGCGTTGAGAGGCTTAGGAAGAACATTTGTCATCGCAGACCTTGTTGTCCATGTGAACAAGCAAGCCTGGAAGAATGCAAGTCCGATAGCACCGAATCTGGTGATCTTCTGCATCTTCTTTCTTCCTGCTTCTCCGTCCTTGGACATTTCCTGCAAAGAAGGAAATACTACGGTGAGAAGCTGGATGATGATGGATGCATTGATGTACGGCGTGATACCGAGAGCAAAGATCGTTGCCGAGTAAAGTCCGCCGCCGGAGATGATATCCATCAAACTACCGATCTGACCCCAACCTCTGACGAGAGTCGTAAATGCCTCTCGGTCAAGACCGGGAGCAGGAATAAGGCCGCCGATCTCATAAAGGCCCAGGATGAAAATAGTGATCAAGATCTTTTTGCGCAATTCCGGCAAACGGAATGCATTGATCAAGGTGTCAAAAATACCTTTCATGATCAAACCTCCTCAGCCGTTCCACCAGCCTTTTCGATCTTCTCTTTAGCAGAAGCTGTAAACTTAACTGCCTTTACAGTCAACTTCTTTGTGAGCTCACCGTTACCGAGGATCTTGATGCCGTCGTTTACCTTAGGAAGAGAGATGATGCCTGCATCTGCCAAGATCTCAGCAGAAACTTCTGCACCGTTGTCAAACTTCTCAAGATCGCTGACATTAACCTCAATATATTGAGGAGCAAAACGCTTGTTGTTGAATCCTCTCTTAGGCAAACGTCTGTAAAGAGGCATTTGTCCACCCTCAAAACCCGGGCGAACTCCACCGCCGGAACGAGCTTTCTGTCCCTTGTGTCCGCGTCCTGCTGTCTTTCCGTTTCCGGATCCTGCACCGCGGCCCTTGCGGTATGCAGCGGAGTTACCGCTGGAAGTCATTTCATTGAGCTTCATTTCTTAATACCTCCATTAAACTTCTTCACAAGTTACAAGATGAGCAACCTTCTTAACCATTCCCCTGATAGCGGAATCGTCGTTCTTCTCAACAGACTGACCGATCTTCTTAAGACCGAGAGCTGCTACTGTTGCTGCCTGAACTTTTGTGCACTTGTTGGTACTCTTTACCAAAGTTACTTTTAATTTAGCCATGATAAGAGTCCTCCTTAACGAATTTCTTCAATGGACTTACCACGGATACGTGCAACCTTCTCGATTGACTTGAGGCCCTTGAGACCTTCCATTGTGGCATTGACCATATTGTTCGGATTGTTTGTACCGAGAGACTTGGTACGGATATCTGTGATACCTGCAAGCTCACATACGGAACGTACAGGACCGCCTGCGATAACACCGGTACCGCCTGCAGCAGGCTTCATGATGATCTTGCCTGCGCCGTAAAGTCCGATTGTCTCGTGAGG
>JAILNZ010000147.1 GCA_024691135.1 Clostridiales bacterium | reverse complement strand
ATTGCTGAGGTCATCGAATCTATCGAATGCCTTAGTCAACATATCTTTTATCTGCACATAACTAGGACTTCTTGAAATGTTATACGAGACTATTTCTCTGTTATACATGTCCAGTATCGGAGACAGGTAGAGTTTGCCGGCTGCTATATGAAATTCAGATACGTCTGTTGTCCATTTCTCATTTACACCTGATGTGCTGAAATCTCTTATGTATTCTGTTCTGTGCTTCTTGGTATCTACTCTTTTGTACAAGAGTTTGTTATCTACGGTTCCGTTGAAATCGCCCTTATAAGACTTGTATTTGGCTTTGGGAGTAACGCCATACAGTTTTAACTTTGACATAAGTCTTTTTACAGCCTTATGGTTTACTGTCCAGCCTTCGTTCTTCAGTTGCAGCGTGATTCTGCGATAGCCATAACGTTTATGGTTGTCAGTATAGATGACAGTTATGGCATTCATAAGATCCGAATTCTTAGTATCCGGATCGATTCGGTTCTTCCAATAGTAGTAATCTGATCTGGGAAGATGCGGCAGCGAGTCGTTCGAGTTAATTGTCTCAAGGATAAAGTCTAACGAACACTTTAATTCCTGCCTTAACTCAGTCACTGCCTCGGTCAGTTGTTCTTTTTCTTCTTTTCTTCCTCTTGAGCTAAGGCTTGCAGTTTTTTTAATAATTCGTTCTCGATAGTCTTCCTCAACAGTTGCTCTCGAAGGAGTTCGTTTTCCTTCTCCAGCTCTTCGACCGTCTTCTTTTTCTTTGTCACGAGTTGAATGCCTGCCTTTCTTCTTGGTAACGACATTATACCCGTTCTCGATGTAGGATTTAATCCATCGACTCAATATGCTATCTGTTGGCAATCCCATGTCTATGGCAACGGCTTTAATAGCTTCTCCATCGATAAGGTACAATATCTTTCGCAAATTCGGAAAGGAGGCAATATAAAAATAGACAAGGCATAAAGCCATCGGTAAAATGTTAATCGCTAAAGAAACTATTTACTGGAGGCGATATACCATGTCTGAAAAGATTATACAGCTTAACGAGGACCTAATAAAGAATAATCTAAAGGATCTCGTTAGAGACAGTGTTGAGGAAACCTTGAACGCATTGCTGGATCACGAAGCGGATGAACTGATCAATGCAGAGAAATACGAGCGCACAGACGGGCGTCAGGGATACCGGTCAGGACACTACGACAGGAACTTCACTACAACATCAGGTGATGTGACACTGCATGTGCCCAAGCTTAAAGGTATCCGGTTCGAGACAGCGATAATCGAACGTTACAGACGCAGAGAATGCTCTGTAGAAGAAGCACTTATAGAGATGTATCTGGCAGGTGTGTCAGTCAGAAGAGTCGAAGATATAACAGAGGCTCTATGGGGCACCAAGGTATCTCCAGGAACGATCAGCAATCTGAACAAGAAAGCGTACGAGAACATCGAGCAATGGCGTTCCAGACCATTAACTGAAGAGTATCCATATGTCTTCGTTGACGGAGTGTATCTCAAGCGAAGCTGGGGCGGTGAGATCTGTAATGTATCGGTACTCGTTGCAATCGGAGTCAACAAGGAAGGATACAGAGAGATCATCGGAGCCTGTGAAGGAATGAAGGAAGATCGTGAAAGCTGGAAGAACTTCTTTGTATGGCTCAAGGAGCGAGGCCTAAAAGGCGTACAGCTGATAATAGGAGATAAGTGCCTGGGAATGCTCGAATCGATACCAGAGACGTTCCCGGATGCAAAATACCAGCGATGTACCGTCCACTTCTATAGGAACGTATTCACAGTAGTTCCGAGAGGCAAGGTCAGAGAGGTAAGTCTAATGCTTAAAGCAATACATGCTCAGGAGAATAAGGAAGCTGCACGGCAGAAAGCCAAAGCAGTTGCTCAAAACTTAAGAGATATGAGACTACAGGCTGCTGCCAAAAAGATTGAAGAAGGCATAGATGAAACACTGACTTATATGGACTTTCCAACACAACACTGGACCAGGATCAGAACAAATAACACAATGGAACGAGTGAACCGTGAGATAAAGAGAAGAACCAGAGCAATAGGCGCCTTTCCTGACGGACAGTCAGCGTTAATGCTCGTATGTGCCAGACTGAGGCATGTTGCATCTTCCAGCTGGGGAATGAAGAAATATCTGAACATGGCACACTTGGACCATTTAGAATTTAAAGAGTATGAACTGGCGAATTAACAATTAACCGATGGCTGGCCTAAAGAATTTGCGAAAGAATGTTGACACAATCTCTCCATCAGATAACACTCGATTAATTGCTGATAATTTTAATTCTGGAGAATAGTTTGTGAATTTATGTCTGATAGCATCTAAACCATGCTTATCTATTAATTTGCAAAAATATCGAATCTTTTCACTGTGAATGCCATATTTCTTTGAAAGGATTTTGCATCCATAACCTTCACAATGTTTCTCGTAGATCTCTTTCTTTAATTCAAAACTGTATTTCATACAAAAACCCCAAAAGTCTTTGTCCAACTTTTGGGGTTCACTTCAAATGGGACAGCCCTCGTATTAATCAGTTTCTGATATCTATCCTCTGTCGATCGCGTAATCCTTACAGATCTGAGTGAACTCAGGTGATTGAACGAAACTGTCGAATACCTGTTGCTTCGTCAGGCCTTTATCCATTGAATCGAGCCAGAAGGCCATACCGTCGTCGTCAGGTTCTCTTCCCATGAATGTCTTATACATCCTGGTAATGAGCTCCTTGTTGTCGAAGTTATGGTCATTGAATTCCTGACAGAAGAAGAATTCGTGAGCAGCCGCGGAACCTGTGAGTTCAAGATTGGTAAGACCTAAGCTCCAGAACTTCAAACCGCCTTCCTCAGGATCTCTTCCGAGACACTCGGTGTAGAGCCTTGTTGCAAATTTGGTTGCGTTTTCGGAAGCGACAGTTGCCTTTGCTCTCGTAGCACCTGACTTGACGCCGAATGTGGCGCAGACGTTGCACCACTCTTCGGAGTTGATGAAGCAATCTACTACAACATCTCTTCCCTGTGTCTTAAGGCTGTTCATCCAGAAGTTGAATCCGTCCGGATCATCAGATGCTTTTCTGTCAAAGAATACGGAATAAAGTACTGTGAGGAACTGCTCGTCATTTAATCCTCTGTCGTTGAATTCCTTGCTCAGGAGGAATTCGTTAGCGCACTGGGCACCGGTAAGATCGCCGTTACCTACGTGCTCGCTCCAGAAGGCCTTGCCTTCAGGTTCGGAAGCACGGCCGAGAGCTACTGTGTATAGTCTTTCGACGAAGTCTTCGAATCCGCCGCCGGTAGTTGGAACCGGAGCTGATTCATCTGTCCACTTGGCATAGAGCGTAATATCCGCAGTTACGATTGTATTAAAGTCATATGGTTGTGTGCAGGCAGCGTCCTTATACCAGCCTCCGAATATAAATCCTGTTGCTTTCGGTTGTTTTGGTATTACCGCCTTGGCGTCGTATCCCAGATGCTGAGAGTCAGGAGCGATTCCATGACCGTTAGCATTGAATTTAACAATGTACTTGCCCGGAATCAAATAGATCATCTCTCTGTACCCGTTAAATCCATAGCTTGATGACCGTTCTCCGTTAATGTTATAAACGGTTATGCTGTCGTCGAAGTAATAACCTTCTTTAGGAGTAAAGATCAATCTGACGGAATATCTTTTTCCTATCTCAAAGGTGTCTGTTTCAGTCACGGTCGGATATGGTTCTTCATAGAAGTACCATAAATCGAGCTTTACATCATATTTCGACGGATCTGCCGATATGGGATTCATATCAGGAGATTTACCTTCCGCAGGCTTGGTAATAGTGCAGTCTACCTCTTTGATCAACGTCTTATACTTGGCATAAAGAGTAGTATTTTCAGTGATCGGTGTATCAAAGTTGAACTCCGTGGTCAGTGAAGAATCTTTGTACCATCCTAAGAAAACACTGTCTGCCTTTGTCGGGTCAGAAGGTTTGGTTGCCTTTTGACCTTCAGTAATGCTCTGTGTTGTTACAGAACTTCCCCCGTTGGATTCAAAAGAAACGGTAAACGTCTCGGGTTTTCTGAACACAGCAAACATCTTTATGTCTACCGTTGGAGAGAAAGAGTATGTTGCGGAAGTACTGACTTCCTCACCATATTGAGTTAGCCAATATGAGAAAACAACATTGGAATCAGGTATAGCAGAAATAGTTACGGTATCACCTTTGTAATAAGTTCCGGCTCCGGTTACCGTACTTGATCCCCCTTCGCCGTTATCGTAAACATCGACATCAATATCAAATTCAACCTGTTCGAATTTTGCGACCAGATCTCTGGCACTTGTTGCCGTAAATGTATATTCAGCATTGTCACTTACTTTGTTAGTTCCTTCATACCATCCTGCGAACTTGTATTTTGCACTTGGAGAAGCCGTTAACGTTACATCATCGCCGGATTTGTAAATGCCCCAGCCCGATACGGTTCCGCCTTCAGTCGGAGATGACGAAGCAGTTATGACATAATCCGTTGTTACGGTAAAGCTGATATTACCTACAAGAGGAGAGATATTTCCGTCACGTTCCTTGATCGTCACCTTTGCCGTATAAGTGCCGACATCTAATCCGGTAACGGGTCTGATATAGAGAACACCAATGTCATCATTCGGGAAACAGCAATTGCCGGTACTGTGGTTTTTCCAATATGATCTGATCTCAAAAGCATCCGGATTGGCACCTGAGATACTGATATCAGAGAGCCTGAACATAAGACTGCCGGTTCCGGTATTATTGATCTTCATTGCTTGTTCTTGAATTTTACTGTATCCTTCACTTGTTTCAGGAAAAGTAACGGAACTGACCGTTCCGGAATATACTAGCCCTTCATCACTGATATTTACAAACCATGCAGCATAGGTACCGGATTCTTCCGGCACAAAAGTATAATCCTGATCGACACTCAGGGTCGAACCGTATCGGTCAGTCCAATATGCAAACTTGTAACCCGGATTCGGAGTTGCACTTATGGTTATGCTGTCACCTGCAATTACGTTCTTCCCCCCGCTTGCGGAACCCGCGGATGAATCTGTGCTCTCTACAGTGATCGTATATTCCACATTTACCGCATTAGCTCTTGACGCAAACAGACCGGTCAATGCCAGCACCATCATGAGTGCGAGTATGACGCAGAATGCTCTTCTCAGAGTCCGCCCTTTCTTATCGTTTGAGATCAATATCATTTTTTCCTCACCCTCAACAGTTTTTTCGAGTACAAAAAAAGCAGCCTGCTCAGAGGCAAACTGCGTTTGTTCCGGAAGTAACAGAAGGCAGGCTCGAGCCGGACTGACTGACCGTAGCTGTCTGCCTGATGCTCATATAGACCCACACCTTTCTTTTACATCTCGAAAACTTTCTTGACAAGAGCATTATCGCACATATCAGGGACACTTTCAAATGGCAAAAAGGGGGTCAACTGCGGCCGGTAAAAGAAGGATTTGATGTCAGGGATCCAACCCTGCCGTCAACGATCTCAAGGATAAAGTCGCAGCTTCTCTCGATCAGTTCGGGGTCGTGGGTCGATACAAGAACGGTGCTTCCTGAGCCGGCAAGGTCCCGGAGTAAGTCGCCGACTTTTTCCATGTGGGCGTAATCAAGACCTGACGTCGGCTCGTCGAAAAGAAGAATTTTCGAGCAGGCTGCAAGAGCAGAGGCGATCGCGACGCGCTGTTTCTGGCCGCCGGACAGGGCCATGGGGTGTTTGTCGGCAAAACCCAGGATCCCGAGGTGATCCAGGATCTCCCGGCACTTTGCTTCATCGGGGTCATCCATGGAGAGCATCACCTCCGACATGACGCTGTCGGTAAAGAGCTGATGATCGACATCCTGCATCACCATGTAGCAGAGCTTCAGAAGATCGCGCCTGCCGTACTCCCTGCCATCGATGATCACCTTGCCGGTGCACGATCGCTCGAGACCGCACAGGCAGCGAAGGAAGGTCGACTTTCCGGTGCCGTTATGGCCGACGACCGCGATCACTTTATCCCGCGGAAGCCGAAGCTCGGGGATGTTGAGGTCGAGCCTGTCCCCGGAAGGATGTCTCTTATGAAGTATGCCCTTCGGCTTCTTATCATAAGCGAAAAAGAAATCTTTTAAGATCAGAACTTCGTCATTCGGGAAGAAAACCGAGGCTTCAGTTCTTCTTGAAGTATCGTCTTCGACATTGACAGGCCGAAGCTGCAGTTCGTTTATCTCAGCTTCACTAAGGTTCCTGAATCCGTCGCCGGTCCATTCGTGTATCACGCTTCCTTTCTCGAGGTACAGGACGCGGTCGACGAGGTCACGGAGATACCATAACCGGTGCTCGGAGATTATTATGGTCTTGCCCTGCGATTTCCACTTGGAGATCGCTTTCTGAAGGTCCTCCATGGCCTTGCGGTCCAGGTTGGAGGACGGCTCGTCGAGGAGGACTATCTCAGGCAGGAGAGCTGAGACCGATGCGCAGGCGATCTTCTGCTTCTGACCGCCCGACAGATCGAAGAGGCTCCGCCCGAGGAGGTTCCTGATGTCCATCTGCTCGATGACTTCTTCGGCCCTTTTTCGAATCTCCTGAGGAGGCAGGCCGATGTTCTCGGGGCCGAAGACTATCTCGCCGTCGGTATCCACCGAGAAGAACTGGCTTCGGGGGTTCTGGAAGACCGTGCCGACGGTGCCTGCAAGTTCATAAAGTTCGGTCTCACGGATCTTTTTGCCCGCAACGGTAACGTCGCCTTCGAGGTCGCCTTTGTAGTAGTGGGGGATGAGGCCGTTGATGAGCCTTATGATCGTGGTCTTGCCGCAGCCGGATGCACCGCACAGAAGAACCGTCTCACCTTTTTCGAAAGAAAGGGAGATATTCTTAAGAAGGCCCTCAGCGGAGCCCTTGTAGCGGAATGAAACGTCTTTTATCTCAATGATGCTCATCTTATGTATTTGAAGAACACGAATATCCCTAAGACAGCCGTGAAAGCAGAAATGAGGATATGGTCTGCGGCCCGGAGGCGAAGTTCGACCGTGCTCGTTCTTTTAACCTTTCCTCCCAGACCTCGCGTGACCGCGGCGGCAGACAGTTCGTCGCCGATGTTGACGCAGGAGAACAGGAGCGGGATCATCCTGTACTCGATCATCTTCAGGGCGTTGCCGCCGCCGAGCATGATGCCTCTCATCTTCATCGCGTCCCTGATCGACATGTATTCCTCTTTGATCGTCGGGAAAAACCGCATGACGACGGCGAGGGATATGGTTATGCCGTCGGGGATACGGATCTTCTGCATGGCCGACATGAACTCGTCGATCTTTGTGGTCCTCACCACATACCAGGCGGTGATCATGGCGGGCATGAACTGGACGACGATGCCGCAGTAGCCGGTCAGAAAGGATTTAAGAAGTCCCGTGGACTCTTCCGACAGGAAGAAGAGCGTCAGTACGAGTGCGGCGGAATAAAGGATCAGGAAACGCACGGCACTGCTATACTTTTTTTCGAAAAGGAGGAGCAGGATCGGGATCATCGTCATGGTGATCCTTACAGCCCACAAAAAAGGCGTGGTCGCGCTCATCATGACAACGGATGACACGATGAGCACCATGTAAAGCTTTGTCCTGGGATCGAGCCTTAAGTTCATTTATACGATACCGGCTTTCTCAAAGTGCTTGCGGACGACTGCTTTTCCGATGACGGCGCCGATGCAGCCGAAGATGAAGCAGAGGACCAGAAGAACGCCGATCGTCTTATAGTTGATCGCACGGAAGAGATTGTCACAGTATTCGGCAGAGTAGCCCGATTCGACAAGGCCCTCGCGGTAGGACTTGGCGGTAATGACAACAGGGAAATAGTTGGCGCAGATCCAGAGGCAGAAGATTCCGTGACTGATCATGGTCTTCTTAAAGCTCTTGTATCCGCCGCTTTTGGCGATGAGATCTGCGATGACGCCTGACAGGATGATCAGAGGCGCTCCGAGATAGCCCATTCCCGTCACGAACATGATGATCGCGAGAAGCACGGACATTATGCTTATCATTCCGAATTTCTCGACTTTGGTATAGAACAGCATCATGGGGATGGATCCGACAAGAGGGATCATTACGACATATGACGCCACGATATAAGGGTGGATATATCCGAGCATTCCGCAGGCGAATTCGACTACGAACAGAAGTGCCGTGAATATACCGATCGTGATAAAGTCCTTGGGTCTTAATTTCTTTTTCTCCATACTTTTTATACTCCTTTGTGATTATGAGATCTTCCAGCTTACAGCCTGCTGTCTGCCGGATACAAAATTCTTATATATGCCGTCCTGAGCGATAAGTTCTTCGTGTCTGCCCTTCTGGACAATACGTCCCTTATCGACAACGATTATCTGATCGGCATTACGTACTGTCTTGAGCCTGTGCGCGATCATGATGATCGTCTTTTCCCTGGTTAGATTTTCTATAGCTTCCGTAAGTTCCTTCTCGCTTTCAGGATCGACGTTGGCGGTAGCCTCATCGAGGATGATTATGGGAGCATCCTTCATGATCGCTCTAGCGATGGCGATCCTTTGCTTCTCGCCGCCCGAGAGTGTCGCTCCACCCTCACCTACGACTGTTTCATAGCCGTCCGGAAGTGCCGTTATGAAGTCATGGCATGAAGCTTTCTTAGCTGCTTCGATGACTTCCTCCATAGAAGCTTCCGGCCTTCCGAATCTTATGTTGTTCGCAATGGTATCTTCGAAGAGGTAAACACGCTGGAAAACGAAGCTGAAGTTCTCCATCAATGAATCGAAGCTGTAGTCCCTGACATTACGTCCGCCCAGCGTGACCATTCCTTCGTCCACATCCCAGAATCTTGCGATGAGGGACGTGATCGTAGTCTTGCCGCCGCCCGAAGGACCGACTATCGCAGTCGTTGTCTTCTCTTTGATATCAAGTGTTACGTCATCGATTATCTTTCTGTTCTCATAAGCAAAGCTAACATGCTCCATATGAATGTCCCTGTTTGCGGGAGTGATATCTTCACCGTCGATATCCATCTGATCGAGCGCAAGGATCTCACTCGCGAGGTCCACACACTTGCCGATGATCTTAAGGAGGGCATTATAGATACCTACCTGATCCAGCGCCTCGAAAACCATAAACGAACATAAAAGCATCGTGATGGTGTAAGGAAGTTCCATGGAACCGTCAAAGTAGAAATATAAAGATGCACCCGCGATCACGACTCCCGTGAGCTTTGTCACGATACCCTGGACACCGACAGCAGGAATGGCCGCAAGCTCAGCTCTGATATCATTTTTTGCCTTAAGCTCGATCGCGCCCTTGAGACGCTCGTTTCTGTCATTGATCATATTGTAGTTACGGATCTCCGCAATGCCCTGGATAAACTCGAGTATTACGCCGACCATATCCCTGTCGGACTTGAGCTTGTCATCGGCTACCCTCGCAACGCTCGTTGTCGTCCATTTGTTAATGATGAAGAACAGGATCATGCCTGCTACTGCGATCAGCGCGATGCGGTAATCAAAGGCAAACATACCGAGAGCGATCACTATCGTCGTTATGCCGCCCTGAAGGACCATCATTACGGCACGTGTCGCTATATCGGCCATCTGCTCCATGGTATTCGTCGTAACGGAAGTGATGTGTCCGAGACTCGTATCGTTGAAATATCCCATCGGGAGATATCTCAAGTGCTCGCCGATCTCGATCCTCTTGCCACAGCATTCGGAATAGCCCGCTTCAGTCTGGAGCATCTGCGAAAACCTGTTGACGCACATCTTGCCCAGCGTGCTTACGAGCATGAGCCCGATAACGATGATAAAACTCTTCGCTTCGTAGTTGCTCTCGAGCACCGCCTTAAACGCGAAGAAAGCAGCAGGTATCTTCATGGCTCCGAAAAGAGCATCGATAACACCGAGAACGACAGATTTATAAAACTTCTTTCTGTTCCTCTTATTACAGAAATCAAAGAACTTCTTAAGCATCTCAAACATGGCACACCTCGTCCTTCACCATACGGTGAGCTTCCCACATATTCTTGTAGAGCGGACAGCTTATAAGCAGCTCATCATGAGTGCCGGAAGCTTCCACATTTCCGTCATTTATCACGAATATCCTGTCCGAATCCGTTATCGTGGACAGACGGTGCGCTATTACGATGAGCGTCTTGCCCTTGACAAGTTTTGCAACGCTCGACTGAACGATCGCCTCGTTCTCAGGATCGGTATATGCCGTCGCTTCGTCAAGGATTATGACCGGAGCATCCTTGAGCATCGCTCTCGCGATACAGATGCGCTGCCTCTCGCCGCCCGACAGGTGGCCGCCCGCGCCTCCGACTACCGTGTCGTAGCCGTTTTCAAGGTCCATGATGAACTCATGACATCCGCTTCTTTTCGCTGCTTCAATAACTTCTTCGTCTGTGGCGCCGGCCTTTCCGAGTCTTATGTTTTCCTTTACCGTCATATCGAAAAGGTAATTATCCTGCGCAACATATGCGATCTGACTCATGTAATAGTCCAAAGGCATGTCCTTTACGCTGACTCCGCCGAACTTAACGGTACCCGAATCGACATCCCACAGAGAATCGATGAGCCTCGCGATTGTACTCTTGCCTGAACCGGATGGTCCCACGATGGCGCAGACTTCCCCGTTTTTTATCTCCATGTTGATGCCGTGAAGGACCTCTTTGTCCTTATATGTGAAATGAACGTTCTCAAGAACGATGTCCGAGCCTACAGGCTTTTTCGATAAGGAAGAAGGTCTTACCATGTCATCCCTTGTCAAGATCTCGGTAACTTCCCCGAAGATCGTCTTCATCTTCGCTATGTCATCCGAATAGGAAAAGGCCGTAACGAGCGGGGTTATGAGGCCCGCTGAGATGACGATGCCCGTGATGAATTCCGAAGGCTCCATGCTCCCGTTTTTGACGAGAAGGAGACCAACCGGCAAAGCGCCCAGAAATGTCGCGGGAAGAAATGACATCGTTCCTGCCTGCGGCCAGATGCATTTTCGCATCCACCTGATAAAGCAGTCAGCGCCTTCTCTTGCCGCTACGACAAACTTCTCGTAGGAGCTTTTTGATTTTCCGAAAGCCTTGATGACTTCGATACCGTTTATGTATTCGACCGCCGTGTCATTAAGGATCCTTGTCTTCTCGACGGTATTCCGGAACTCGCCCGAACTCATGGCGAACATGATAAACATGCAGATAAGTCCGATCACCGCGGCAATGAGGTTCGACAGACCCAGGCGCCAGTCAAGGATCAGAAGATAAATGAACATGACGACAGGAAGGAGGATATTCGCCGTAAACTCCGGAACGATGTGGGCCAACGTCGTCTCTATCGAATCGACGCGCTCGACTATGATGTTCTTATAAGTACCGCTGTTATCGTCAAGAACCGAACCCAAAGGTATTTTCGACAGCTTCTCGCAGAGCTGCTTTCTGATTCCGCCCAACACATTGAAAGTCGCATAATGTGACAGTCCCGTCGATAGCGAATGAAACGTAAGCCTCAAGATCCAGCATAATGCCATCAGAAGAGTCATCTTGAGATAATAATCCCATTCGCTGTTCTTCTCCAGAAGATTCCTTACTATATCAGCAAGGAGCAGGTACGGGATAAACGAAGTCGCAACACCCAGTATCGCCAGGATGACGCTGCCTCCGAAAAATCCCGCCTTCCTTCCTGCAAAGTCCAATACCCAGGACAATGTACTTTTCTTTTTATTCATCTTAGCCTCCGGTCAGGAATTAATATATGATCACGTGCTCCATTACTCTTTTTTCCAAGGAATAAGGCTGCATCGATTAGTCACCGCTAACTAATATAGTTAGTCTGCGCTAACTTGTCAATAGCTGTCAAAAAATACTGTGGATTATATAGAAAAAGATGCCTCAACATGATCTTGAGACATCTTGTAATCTGCTTTTCGGGAAGGAAGATCAGCCGAACAGGCCCCTCTTCACATATAGAGCCGACTCGATCCCGAGACATGTATACCCCGTCTTGTCGATAATGTCCCTGACCTTCTCTTCATCAGGTTCATCCTCAGTCAGGAACGTCGCCTCTTTCTTTGAGCGTGAGGCCTTGACCTTTTTGGCATCCGGAAAACCTCTGCGGATAGTGTCACAGATATGCGATTCGCACATGCCGCACATCATTCCTTCTATCTTTACGGTAGTCTTTATCATCAAAGGATCCTCCGTTACTAAAACTTATGCGCTATTACCGTGATCCAGGGCTTACTCTCATGATGATCCGTCTTGACATCACTAAAGCCCGCTTTCTCAAGAGCTTCCTTGATCTGCTCTGTCGTATAGCACTTCATGCCCTCGATCATCTTCTCATACTTAAGGCCTGATTCATCCATGCCGTCCAATTCGTTCACGATAAGGAACCTTCCGTCAGGCTTAAGTATCTTATAGACCTCCGTGAAACATTTCTCAAGGCCCGGCCAGAAGTAGATGGTCTCAAAAGCCGTCGCCAGATCATAAGCTTCCTTCTCGAGAGTAAGATTGGATACATCACCCTGCTTTACTTCTATCTTTCCCGCTTCGATCATCAGCTTGTTGAACTTCGCGGCCTTACTGACAGACACTTCCGAATAGTCGACTGCCGTCACCTTTGATCCCGGATACTTCCTCAGAAGTTCCGCCGCGTTACGCCCTCCGCCGCATCCGAGATCGACTACCTTTTCCGGTCTGATCTTAGGCAGATGCATGATGCCCCAGTCGGCCATCTTCGCGTGCCCTCCGTTCATTCCGTTGACCATCATCTTGCCGAGAAATCCCTCCGGCTTTCTGGTCTGACTGATAAATTTTTTGATTAGTCCCAAAAGAAACACCCCCGTTCGGTCATAGATATCTACGGGGCATTGTATCACTTTAAGTTAGCATTTGCTAACCTTTTTGTTGTCCTATGCTATCTTTTTTTGCCGATCACAATACAAAGCCTTTCAGTTCTGTGAAGAAAAACGTTTTTTTCTGTGAAAGAATCACAGAAAATGCCGTTTTTTCACAGAGCTGCTCAGTCCACTCTTCAAAGATAGACTTCGAGCCACCCGAGACTTCATGTCTGAGGCAGCCCGAAAAAGATTAGTGCAGGTATATTATGAAATCACTTTGCTACGTGGAAAGCATCCATCTGAGGATAGATTGCGGAATCGCCGAGCATCTCTTCGATCCTGAGGAGCTGATTATACTTCGCTACTCTCTCGCTTCTGCTCGGTGCACCTGTCTTGATCTGGCAGGTATTAAGAGCTACCGCAAGATCTGCAATGGTCGTATCAGAAGTCTCGCCAGATCTGTGGGAGGAGATAGCAGTATAGCCTGCATTATGAGCCATCTTGATGGCTTCCAATGTCTCGGATACTGAACCGATCTGGTTGAGCTTGATGAGGATCGAGTTACCGGCACCTGCCTTGATACCCTTTGAGAGTCTCTCGGTATTAGTAACAAAGAGATCGTCACCTACGAGCTGTACTCTGTTTCCGATCCTCGCTGTCATATTCTGCCAGCCTTCCCAGTCTTCCTCATCAAGACCGTCTTCGATCGAGATGATAGGATACTTATCGATCAAGCTCTCCCAGTGTGCTATGAGCTCATCGGAAGTAAATTCCCTTCCGGACTTAGGCTGCTTATAAAAGCCCTTGCCCTTCTCGCTCTTCCATTCGGAAGATGCGGCGTCCATAGCGATCATGAAGTCTTTGCCCGGTTCATAGCCTGCTTTCTTTACTGCCTCCAGGATTGTCTCGATCGTTTCTTCGTCTGATGAGAGGTTCGGAGCAAATCCGCCTTCGTCACCTACGGAAGTTGCAAGTCCTCTTTCTTTCAGTATCTTAGAGAGTGCATGGAAGACTTCGGCACACCATCTGAGCGCTTCCTTGAAGGAAGGAGCACCTACAGGCATGATCATGAACTCCTGGACATCTACTGTATTTGTTGCGTGAGCACCGCCGTTTAAGATATTCATCATAGGAACAGGAAGTCTGTTTCCGGATACACCGCCCAGGAATCTGTAAAGAGGGATACCAAGTGACTTGGCTGCTGCCCTTGCGCACGCGATGGAAACAGCAAGGATGGCATTGGCGCCAAGCTTCGACTTGTCCTTAGTTCCGTCTGCCTTGATCATGGCGTTATCTACTTTATATGTATCGGATGCATCCAAACCTTTGACTGCATCATAAATTATCGTATTAATGTTCTCTACTGCCTTTGTTACACCCTTTCCGAGGTAGCGCGCTTTGTCTCCGTCACGGAGCTCCAATGCTTCGAATTCTCCTGTGGAAGCACCGCTCGGAGCCGTACCTGTAGCAACGGTTCCGTCACTCAATAAAACTTCGGCCTCAACTGTAGGATTGCCTCTGGAATCCAGTATCTCTCTTCCTGTTACTTTCTCGATGGTCATCTTCATAGATTTCAAATGTCCTTTCTTATGCGTTTTTATTCCCCTCTGATGTGCCTGGCATAAAAGAGGGGAATCTGATCAAAACACTCGGTTAGCATATGCTAACCAGATAATTTATAACATCAGGTTGTTTTCTTGTCAATGAGAAATATCAGGATTCCCGCACAGATCAGAAGGCATAAAATGAGGACTGCCCCCGGACTTAAGGCAAGGTCCAAAAGACTTTCCAAGATCCGGAGACAGTCCCTACATTTCCGTTATACACGGTATGAGGTTTATACAGGTGGTAAATTATCAGATTTATCAGGCAAGAGCTCTTCCCAGTGCCTCGCAGGCAGCCTTTGCGGAATCATCAGGCTCGCCGTTACAGATGACAAAGTCACTCGCCATTACGGCACCAAGGTTCTTGCATTGTTCTTCCCAGTTTCTCATCCATTCTCCGTCGCCCCATCCGTAAGATCCGAACAACGCGATCTTCTTTCCGGAGAGCTTGCTCTCGAGAGATGAGAACATCGGCTCGAACTCGCCTTCTTCCAGCTGCTCTGCGCCCATGCTCGGGCAGCCGAATGCAACTGCGTCATATTCATCGATCTTTACTGTATCGAAAGCAGATACGGGTACGATCTCGGCACGTGCGCCTGCTTCTTCGATGCCTGCGATGACCGAGTTGGCCATTGCCTCCGTATTACCTGTTCCGCTCCAGAAAACTACTGCTACTTTACTCATATAGAAATCCTTTCATTATGTTTGTTTATTACCAGATCAAACGGCTACGGTAAGCCGGTCGATATTGGTTCCGTTGTCATAGCACCTGGAATATACCGAGGTGCATTTCTTATACCGCGCCCACAGGACCGACGCCCTGTTCTCGTCGCTGTAGACCTTCCACATGCCGCACGCCTTGAAGTTCCTGCCTTCATTTTCGATGAATCCCCTGACGTCCTCCGGAGGGTATCCCAGGAACAGTCCGATCTCATGCGGGAAAGTCTCGCCTTCGCTTAATCTGTCTCTCAAATGAACGATACATTCACCGATCGAAGTCCCTTTATATCCTGTCGAAAACAGCAGTTCTCTGGCGGAAGGATCCTGCAGATCACGTGCCAGTAACCTTGGCCTGAAAACATAGATAATCGCTCTGTTATTTCTTACTCCGAGAAAGACCGCAGCGATGCCTTTGCCCTTATTGTTCCTGTTAAATTCCGCAACTTCATCCGCTATCTTTTCCCTGCCCGCAAAATCGACCATAAGAAGATTTCCGGTCTTTATCCCGGCCATCGTCGGCGAACATTGTCTTATTAAAGTCCTGTCAGACATACGGTATTTCTCTTTCCTCTTCTAGTTAGCGTATGCTAATCGTAATGATTATTCATTACCTCTCCCGGTTTGTCAAGTATCTTTATTTTCGTTGGGGACATCACAGCTCCCGCTGATCCATAAGACGTTTATTGAAGGGAAATTTCTTTTTTCTCGTTTTTGAAAAAGTGTAGCATATGATACGGAAACCGGACAAAAACCGATATATCTTATATGAGTTAGTGTATGCTAACTAAAGAGACACCAGGAGGTTTATCATGAGCGAGATATTTGTTGGAATTCCCGAGATAAAGTATGAGGGAAGTTCAAGTAAGAACCCTTTTGCTTTTAAGTATTATGATCCGGAAAAGGTAATACTCGGTAAGAAGATGAGCGAGCATCTGCCGTTCGCGATGGCATGGTGGCATAATCTTTGCGCTAACGGAACAGACATGTTCGGAAGAGGAACTGCCGACAAGAGATTCGGCGCATCTTCGGAAGGAACGATGGAACACGCCAAGGCAAAAGTGGATGCGGGTATCGAGTTCATGAAGAAACTCGGAATAAAGTACTACTGTTTCCATGATGTAGATCTTGTGCCTGAGGCAGATGATATCAACGAGACTAACCGCAGACTCGATGAGATAACGGATTATATCCTCGAGAAGACAAAGGGTACAGGTATCAAGTGTCTCTGGGGCACAGCAAACATGTTCAGCAATCCGAGATTTATGAACGGAGCAGGAAGTACGAACAGTCTGGATGTTTACTGCTTCGCGGCAGCTCAGGTCAAGAAGGCGATCGAACTGACAGTTAAGCTCGGCGGTAAGGGATATGTTTTCTGGGGCGGCAGAGAAGGCTACGAGACTTTGCTCAATACAAAAGTAAAGTTCGAGCAGGAGAATATCGCTAACCTTATGAGAATGGCCTGTGATTACGGAAGGAGCATCGGCTTTAACGGAACGTTCCTCATCGAGCCTAAGCCGAAGGAACCGATGAAGCATCAGTATGATTATGATGCGGCTACCGCAATAGGCTTCCTTAAGGAATATGGTCTTGATAAGGATTTCAAGATGAATATCGAAGCTAACCATGCTACTTTGGCAGGTCACACATTCCAGCATGAACTTCGCATCAGCCGTATTAACGGCATGCTCGGTTCAATAGATGCGAACCAGGGCGACGTTATGCTCGGCTGGGATACGGACTGTTTCCCGAGCAACGTATATGACACAACTCTTGCCATGTACGAGATAGTAAAGAACGGCGGCCTTCCGGTCGGTATCAACTTCGATTCGAAGAACAGGAGACCCAGTAATACATACGAGGATATGTTCCATGCATTCATCCTCGGCATGGATTCCTTCGCTCTCGGACTTATCAAGGCGGCAGAGATCATCGAAGACGGAAGGATAGAAAAGAATATAGAAGATAAGTATTCTTCCTTTAATTCCGAATTGGGAAAGAAAGTACGCGAAGGCAAGGCAACTCTTGAAGAACTCGCAGGCAGAGCAAGCGAGCTGAAGGCTCCTTCCGATCCGGGTTCCGGAAAGCAGGAGTACCTGGAGGGCGTACTTAATAACATAATCATAGCCAACAACTGATTTTGCGATAGATATACCAAAACGGCGGCCGCATTAACGGATGCGGTCGTTGTTTTGGGGAAAAAGATAAGGAGAATAAGAATGGAACTTGTTTTATTAAGACACGGCGAAAGCGAGTGGAATAAACTGAATCTCTTCACCGGGTGGACTGATGTCGACCTCAGCGAGAAAGGAAGAGAAGAAGCGGCTAATGCGGGAAAGATCCTGCTTCAGGAAGGATTTGACTTTGACATCTGCTATACATCATATCTCAAGAGAGCCATCCACACATTGAACATCACGCTCGACGAGATGGACAGGGCATGGCTTCCCGTGATCAAGTCATGGAAACTTAACGAGAGGCATTACGGTGCCTTGCAGGGCCTG
>JAILNZ010000129.1 GCA_024691135.1 Clostridiales bacterium | reverse complement strand
AGAACGAGTGGGCAGGCGCACAGGCTTTCTCATCTTTTGATACATACCTTGCAGCTTTCGTAAAGGCTGACAACCTCACATATGATCAGGTCAAGAAGGCTGTAGAGTCATTTATCTACGGCGTAAATACCCCGAGCCGTTGGGGTACTCAGGCTCCTTTCTCCAACATCACGCTTGACTGGACTGTTCCGAATGACCTTGCGGAACTCAACTGTATCGTCGGCGGCAAGGAGATGGACTTCAAGTACAAGGACTGCCAGAAGGAAATGGATATGGTCAACAAGGCTTTCATCGAGATCATGATCGAGGGTGATGCCAACGGCCGCGGATTCCAGTATCCTATCCCTACATATTCCATTACAAGAGATTTCGACTGGTCAGAGACGGAGAACAACAAGCTGCTCTTCGAGATGACGGCAAAGTACGGAACACCTTATTTCTCCAACTATATCAACTCCGACATGGAGCCTTCTGATGTACGTTCCATGTGCTGCCGCTTAAGACTTGACCTCCGTGAGCTCCGCAAGAAGTCCGGCGGATACTTCGGTTCAGGTGAGTCCACGGGTTCCATCGGCGTTGTTACGATCAACCTTCCGAGGATCGCTTATCTTGCCAAGGACGAGGCTGATTTCTTCAAGCGTCTCGATAAGATGATGGATATCGCAGCACGTTCCCTTAAGGTCAAGAGACAGACGATCACGAAGCTCCTTGAAGAGGGTCTCTATCCTTATACGAAGCACTACCTCGGAACATTCAACAACCACTTCTCCACGATCGGTCTTGTCGGTATGAATGAGGTCGGACTTAATGCGAACTGGCTCCATAAGGATCTTACGCATGAGTGCACACAGGAATTCGCAAAGAAAGTCTTAAACCACATGAGAGAGCGTCTTTCCGATTACCAGGAAGAGTACGGCGATCTTTATAACCTCGAGGCAACACCTGCAGAGTCCACATCCTACAGACTTGCTAAGCACGACAAGAAGCGTTATCCGCAGATCATTACGGCTAACGATGCAAGCGGCGTATTCTACTATACGAACAGCTCACATCTGCCTGTAGGTTTCTCTTCCGATATCTACGATGCACTTGATATCCAGGATCAGCTCCAGACTCTCTATACATCAGGTACGGTATTCCACGCATTCCTCGGTGAGAAGCTCCCTGACTGGAAGAGCGCAGCTAACCTCGTACGTAAGATCGCAGAGAACTATTCTCTCCCTTACTACACGATGTCTCCTACGTATTCCATCTGCCAGGCTCACGGATACCTTGCAGGACAGGTCGAAGAGTGTCCTGTCTGCGGCAAGAAGACCGAGACATACAGCAGGATCACGGGTTATTACCGTCCGGTACAGAACTGGAACGACGGTAAGGCTCAGGAGTTCAAGGACCGCAAGCTCTATGACATCAAGACTTCCGTATTGAAGCACAGAGGACCGCTCGTTCATGCAGAGGCTTCTGCCAATAACCTCGTATCGGAAGCAGCTGAGGTCGGAGGCAAGGCAATGCTCTTTACAACGAAGACATGTCCTAACTGCAAGGCAGCCAAGGGCTATCTCGATGAAGCAGGTATCGACTACGTCGTTATCGATGCAGAAGAGCAGCAGGATCTGTCGGAGAAGTATGATATCATGCAGGCTCCTACACTGGTCGTCTTTGAGAACGGACAGTACAGGAATGTTCCTAATCTGAGCAACATCAGAAGATACATCCTTGATACTCAGGAAGCAAAGGCCAACTGATCTTAATAGAAAATAAGATATAAAAGAAGGCCCCCGTTCACGAATGAACGGGGGCCTTGGTGTCTTAAAGTGAAGTGAAAAGGTTCACTAAGTCAGATCAATACTCGGAACTGACAAAGACGAGGCCTGATGTATAGACTGTGCCCTTAACGGTCGTGCCGTTATATGTGATCTCGAATGACTTGGAGCCGTCAGCATTATCGGTATATTCGACAGGACCGGCTTCTTCGGTCTCGAGTTCAATATAGGCGTAAGCGTCATCAACACTTGCAAACTTCGTGCAGGAGATTCCGCAGAGGGAGCCGTCATCGTTCGTACCGATGGCGTTGAAGCCTTCGAGGGCACCTAAGGTAGAATCCATAGGTGTGATAAACCAGCCCTTGGATGAATATTCTTCGTAGAAAGCGGCTACCTCAGGATCTTCAAATTCGTATACTTCTTCGTCCCAGACGATCTCAGGATCTACATCAACATCATCATCTTCCTTCTCCGGGCCGTATTCCATGAGGCCGTTCTCGAGAGATCCCTCGATCCAGCCCGTCATGTTAAACCATGTCTTTCCGTTGAAGGTGGAAACGCCGTAGCCTGAGGACTTCTCGCAGAGGACGTCGTTGATGAAGGCGTTGCCTGCCTCGTCGTCGGTGAACTTGACGCAAACATATTCATCACCACTGGCATCAGTTGCCTTGAAGCCTTCCACGAAGACGGAAGCGTCACACTCGATGTAGGATGCGTCGATCGCTTCGATCGTCATGCCGTTTTCCTCGTATTCGGCTGCTTTAGAAGAGATGTCGGCGTCACTGAATGTGACGGCCTCTTCCGTAGTCGTTGTCTCTTCCTCGGTTACCTTTGCTGTTGTTTCAGCAGCCGTTGTGCCTGATGTCTCATCCTTGCTGCAGGAAGCGAGTGCGAGGGTGGCGCCTGACATTGCCATGACCAGGGTCAATGCAACGATGATCTTTTTCATCTTAAGGTTTTTCATTAGTCTTATTCTCCTTATCCAATTAATTTGCCAAAAGAATAATAACATTTTGATCTTTTTCGAAAAAGAGGCGATACGCAAAATAAGGGGGCCTATTTTGCTGCTTCTCGAAAAAGAAACGGGGATCGTAAAAACGACCCCCGCGTTGGTTTTTACTGATCAGAGATTACATCTCCTCGATCTCTGTAAGAGTTACAAGACCGTCAGCACTGATTGTACCGTCGATAGATACACCGTCTTCTTCAAGTGTAAGAGTGTAGGAACCGTCACCGTTCTCTTTTACGCTGGAAGCAACATCAGTATCTGCGCTTGCAAAATCTTCCTTGAAGTATGTCAAAGCAGCATCTGCGTCCACAAACTTGAGGAGGAGGTTTACTTCACCGGATGTGAGGTTCATAGCGATGAGGCCTTCTTCATAGCCCTCAGCGTCAATTTCCATATCCTCAGCGTTCATAGCGAACATCATGGACTCACCGTTGTCAGAAGAGATGAACTCCTTGATAGCCTCTGTCTGGAAGTCATCAGGATTAACTGAAAAGTCGATCTCTGTGGAGATCTCAGTAGGATCGATCTCACCGGAGATCTCTGTATCCTCTGTGATCTCTGTATCCTCTGTCGTAGCCTCAGTAGTTGTTTCTTCTGTGCTCTCTTCGGTAACTGCCTCTGTTGTTGCCTTTGTTTCTGCCTCAGTCTTCTCTGTCTTATCTGTCTTTGTATCAGAACATGCTGCCATAGCGAGCATCATGGAAAGAGCGAGAACTGATGCGATGATCTTAGTCTTTTTCATTGTTATTCTCCTTGTCCGTTATAACGTAGTTGTTTGCACAATAAAGATATTTTATCATTTCCGCTTATCGTTGTTGAAACAAAAATACAGCGCAAAACAAATAAAAATTGTTAAATATATCCTAAAAACGACATAATGGCGGCGGTTTGCCGCAAATAGTCGGAGCAAATCAGATTGACACGGGAGCTATTTTTTTGCAAAATTAGTCACGACAAAATAGTGTTATGGGATAAAGTGAGATAAAAAACATGCTCCAGATCAAGAATATCAGCAAGAAATACAAGACAGGCGACCTCGTCCAGATGGCTCTCGACGATGTCTCCATAAACCTCAGGGACAATGAGTTCGTCGCCATCCTCGGACCTTCGGGCTCGGGCAAGACGACACTCCTCAACATAATCGGAGGCCTCGACCAATACGATTCGGGCGACCTCATCATCAACAATATCTCTACCCGAAAATACAAGGACCGCGACTGGGATTCCTACAGGAATCACACAATCGGATTCGTTTTCCAAAGTTATTTTCTGATCCCGCACCAGACGATCTTAAGTAACGTCGAGCTCGCACTCACGATCTCGGGCATAAGCAAGGCCGAGAGAAGGAAGCGCGCTATCGAGGCTCTCGAAAAAGTGGGTCTTTCAGACCAGCTCCACAAAAAGCCTAACCAGATGAGCGGCGGCCAGATGCAGCGAGTTGCTATCGCGAGGGCTCTCATCAATAACCCGGACATCCTTCTTGCCGACGAGCCTACGGGTGCTCTTGATACGAAGACGAGTATCCAGGTAATGGATCTTCTTAAGGAAGTCGCAAAAGACAGGCTAGTCGTTATGGTCACACATAACCCGGAACTGGCCGAGGAATATGCGACGCGTATCGTCAAGCTCCGTGACGGAAAGATCACGGATGACTCCGCTCCGTTTGAGGTCACGGGCGAAGAACAGGAAGCAGAACACAAGAACATGGGCAAATCCTCGATGACTGTCGGAACTGCCGTCGCACTCAGCTTCAACAACCTGAAGAGCAAGCTCGGAAGGACGCTCCTTACGTCCTTTGCAGGTTCCATCGGTATCATCGGAATTGCGCTCATCCTGTCGCTTGCCACAGGTGTAAATAATTACATCACAGACCTTCAGAAGAGGACGATGACTTCGTATCCTCTCACCATCGAAGAACAGACGATGGATCTTAATGCCCTCCTTCAGGTCCCTCAGAATACCAAGGATGGCGTGGAAGATGCCCTGAGTAACAGGACATATGACAAAGTCTATTCGAATACGACAAACATAGATATGGCCAATGCTTTTACGACGAGTATGACCAAGAACAACATGAAGGCATTTAAAGAATATCTCGATTCGCCTGATTGCGAACTTCGTAAGTATGTCGGTGAGAACGGCATAATCTATGACTACAGCATCGATTTTGATGTCTATGCCTATGATCCTGAAGGCGAATTCTTCAATACCAACCCGTACGCTGAGGGCCAGACGATCACGAGCATGAACGGTGCGAGCTATTCCATGAGCTACGGCAAGAACCTCTCGTTTACGGAGCTCCTGCCGGGAACCGGGGACGATCTCGTCGCTTCCGCAGTCAAGGACAATTACGAAGTCGTTTACGGACAATGGCCACAGAACTATGACGAAGTCGTCGTTGTCATCAACGGTGTTAATGAGATGCCTCTCGATTCCATGTATGAGCTCGGTTATCTTCCTTATCAGGAGTATCTCGACATGCAGGAACAGTTCAAGCAGATGAACGAGGTTGAAGTCAGAGATGTCGTTATGGAATATGAGGAAGTCGTAGGCAAGGAATTCTATATCTATGTGCCTTCCGACGAATATGAGAAGGCTGATAACGGCCTGTTCCGCTACATCGGCGACAGCAAGATGAAGATGGAAGCAAAGTCGGGCGATGTTACCGTAGTTAAGGTTGCAGGTATAATCAGGGCTCTTCCGGATGCCGAGAATGCCAATATCATGACGCCTGTGGCATATACCCATTCGCTCACGGATCATCTCATTGAGAGAGCCAATGCGAGTGAGATAGTAAAGGCACAGCTCGATTCCCCGGATGTCAATGTCCTGACCGGTATGATGTTCAGCCCTGCATCCGACGAGGAGAAGTGCGAGGATGCGAGAAATTACCTGAATTCCTTCGGTATCACGGACAAGGCCGAATTCATAATGGAAATGTCCAAGCAGATGTATGCAAATAACGAAGACATGCTCGCCCAGCTCGAAGAGATGGATGAGACGGAACTTGCTGCGATGTTTGATATGTATATGGGGAACCCCGATGACGAGACGCTCCTTCAGATCTACAATTATGCAGTCTCTCCGGGATCCTTTGATGACAATATGAGTGCTTTCGGTCATACGGATCTCGATTCGCCGTCGTCGATCAGGATCTATACCGACACGTTTGAGAACAAGGACAAGATCTCAGAATGTATCGAGAACTACAACAAGACGGTAAGTGATGATGACAAGATCGTCTATACCGACTACATCGGACTTCTTCTGTCGTCGGTAACAACGATCATCAACGTTATCTCATATGTTCTCATTGCATTCGTTGCGGTATCACTCGTCGTATCATCGATCATGATCGGTATCATAACGTATATCTCGGTACTCGAGCGCACCAAGGAGATCGGTATCCTCCGTGCGATCGGAGCTTCAAAGCGCAATATATCTCTCGTATTTAACGCTGAGACATTCATAATCGGACTTTGCTCGGGCATCATCGGTGTCATTGTCACGCTGATCCTCCTGATCCCGGGAAATATGCTCATCCATCACATCGCGGACCGTACCGACATCAATGCGGTACTTCCTTTGATCCCTGCGGTCATACTTGTACTGCTGAGCGTATTCCTGACATTCATAGGAGGCCTCATCCCGTCGAAAAAGGCCGCAAACATGGACCCTGTTGCCGCACTGCGCACAGAGTAAGATTATCAGTTTTCCTTTGTAAAGGAATCGCAGACTGCGAAGTAGCCTATACGTCTTCCGCCGATCCTGGAAGGCTTATAGATGATGAACTCTGCCTTCTTGTAGGTGCCGTCCTTGCAGATCTGTCTGAAGTCGCGGCGGATGGAGTTCTTGCCTTCGGTATCGCCGGTCCTTAAGATCCTTCTTAATTCGTCACGGTCATCCGGGTGGATGCATTCTATCAGGTTGCCGTTGAACGTCTCATAGAATTCCTGCTCGGTGAAGCCGTACGCCGCGGTATGCTTGATGCCGAGAGGCGTTACGACGGCGACGTCACCGGTCTCGTATGTGAATACGCCGGTATTTCCTGAATTGATGACGGCCGATAAGAGCTTTGCGAGATTCGTGTTCTTCTGTTCGAGGAGTTTTCGCTTAGTAATATTCTCGACAGAGATGTAGAAGACGCATCTCTTGTCCGTATGAGCGATCCTTCGGATCTTGATCCTGAGCCAGATGAACTTGTCCTTGCTCGGATATGCCGCAGGGAACTGAAGCTCGATATTCTGCTCCTCGGATGTGTCCGAAGCCGCATGGAGGACCTCCTGGACGCGCTCTATGTCGTCATCCTCGACTATCTGAAGGATGTTAAGTGTCGTGAAGTCGATAGCTTCGGGCCTTATCTTAAGTTCCTTGAAGAACTTGCCGTTGAGCCTTAGAGCCGCGAGCCTTCCGTTATAGAGTTCGAATATTCCGGCAGGGCCGATGAATGTGTTGAACAGGAGTGACGTCTGCGCCGTCGGGTCCCAGAAATCGTAGTTATCGAAGTTGTTGTCGAGGTTAAATACCGACAGCGAGGTGTCGACGGAGGATTCGTCGAGCATCTTCTCGAACTCGTCCAGAGGCAACGGCTTCGAGAAATAGAAGCCCTGTACGATCGAACAGTCGATCGTCTTGAGGAAGTCGGCCTGCTTGGCGGTCTCGACGCCTTCTGCGATGACAGGGAGGCCGAGCCAGTGGGCCATACGGAGCATCGAGTCGAGGATAACGCCGCCTCTGAAGATCGAGGTCTCGTCAGTATCGTCGTTATAGAGGAAGTTCATGTCGAGCTTGATCATGTCGACAGGAACGTGTTTCAGCGTATTGAGCGACGAGTATCCGGTTCCGAAGTCGTCCATCTTGATGTTGAAGCCGTGTGAACGGAGCTCGTCGATGGTCGCGACGATGAGATCGGTATTCTCGATATATGCAGACTCGGTTACCTCAAGATCGAGAAGCGACGGCTCGATGTCGTACTTCTCGATCAGGTCGTAGATCATGTTGCAGAAGCCGGAATTATAGAAATCACGCCTCGAGATGTTGACGGCCAGAGGGACGTTTGGCTTACCCTCTTTTTTGCGGCGCGACAGGAATTCGCAGGTCTTTTCCCATACGACCTGGTCAACGCGCGTGATAAGCCCCGTTTTTTCGAGAACGGGGACGAAGATGTTCGGAGGAACGACCTCGCCGTCAGGCTTGACCCATCTTACGAGAGACTCGCCGCTTACGAGCTTCATCGTCATCTGGTTGAACTGCGGCTGGATGTAGATCGTGAACTGCTCTGTCTGAAGCGCGGTCCGAAGGTCCGTGATGAGCTCCTGCTCGCGGACGGTATCGAGACGCATCGACTCCTCGTACCAGACGAACTTCGTCGAAGCTCTCTCTTTTATCGATTTGATCGCGATCGCCGCACGGTCGCACATGAGCGCGATGTCGAGTGTCGTGTCTGTGACTCTGTAGCCTGCCATGTGGAACGAGATCGTATAATTCTCGAACAGGTCCTCGAAGAGGTTCGTGAGGAAGGCCAGGTGTTCGTCGGGGTCAAAGTTGTTGGCCGGCATGCAGATCGCGAAGTTGTCGCCTCCGAGGTTGCCGACGACAGTCTCGTCGTTCTGGAACTCCTTGTCCCTGTAGGCGTTTCCGATCATGGCGAGGAGCTCGTCGCCCGCCTTTGCGCCGAAGATGTCATTAAAGATCTTGAACTTGTCTATGTCCCACCTGACGATGACGAAGGCTGTTCTCGGATTGGAGTCGATGAGGCTCTTTGCCTTCGCATAGAAGGACGCCCTGTTGTAAAGACCCGACACGTAGTCGAACTCGGATTTGTACTGGTCCGTGACGTCGCTCTTCGTGACGGCGATATATCTCTTGGCATCGTCGATGTAAGTATAGAGGTACCTCTTGCGCTTGATCAGGACCTCACTCTGCTCGAGGGAATTCTC
The DNA here is from genome assembly GCA_024691135.1 of Clostridiales bacterium. Taxonomy (GTDB): domain Bacteria; phylum Bacillota; class Clostridia; order Saccharofermentanales; family Saccharofermentanaceae; genus Saccharofermentans. The sequence goes on along the minus strand of JAILNZ010000129.1, from coordinate 2,955 downwards.
ATAGACCGAGAAGGAGATGAGGTAAACGCTCTTGGCGTTCAGTTCCTTCCTGAGGTTACGAAGATCCATCGCGTTCGCGCAGTCCATGACCTCGTTCTCGACAACGTAGCCGTCGAGGGAGGCGTAGAGGAAGTCCTCGTAATCCATGTATTCCGGGTTCTTCTTGGACCTGGACGAGTTGTCCTGCAGGATCCTTATGGAAGACGTCTTCGTATCGATTACCGCGAGCATCTCATACTCAAAATCAAAGATCCTGTCGATGATCATCTGCGACGTGTGCTCGGCATTGATATTCTTCAGGTGCGCGAACAATTCCTTCTCCCTGGTCTCCGGATTCGTAACAAGGAACATCCTGATCAGGAACCACTCCGAGTCGTTGGTCGTGAGCTTCACGAACAGCTCCTCTTCAAGGCTGTCCACGTTGGAGTTCATCAGGTGCAGGAAATTGTCGACCGAATAGTAGTTGTTATAATACTCCTTGCGGTCGCCCGTGCTGTCGATCAGCTCCCTGAAGAACGCCAGATAAGCCGACGCATCCGTAAGCTTTTCCTCCGGCTCGAAAAAGTCCTTGCAGAACGAAGTGCTCAGGACCTTATCCGTCGTAAGGTTCAGATGGAAAGCAGTCTTCTCGTCGCGGAGCGCCTTGGTATAGCGCCTTCTCGCGGTGTCGTACTTGTCCATGTTCTTCATGAAGTTCGTAACGTCATGCGCCGCAAACAGCGCGCCTATGACATGCCTGCTCTCGTTATAGGTCGTCTTGAACGACACCTGCATCCACATATTCTTTCCGAAAATGGAATTGAAGTGTATGAATTCCGTTCCCTGGTCGACGCCCGAATCGATATCGGCGTACATCTTGACATACGCCTCTCTGGACTCCGGGAAGACCATGTTGTCATCAACGTAAGGGATCGGCAGGCTGTCCGAATCGTGGAGCGATATGAGCTTCGTCGTCGCATCATAATCCCACGTGATCGTATTAGATATGGAGAGAGCCAGACTGTTCTTGGTATTCTCTCTCTTTAAGAGCTGCTCGGTGTTCTTGAACTCCTTGATGTCGGTTACGAGAGCAACGAGCTTTAATGTGTTGGTTCTGTCAGGCTCGACGAACGAACCCTTGACGCGGAGCCAGATCGTCTGTCCCCTGTAATCGAAAGAAGACGAAGCGGTGTAATCCACATCTCCTTTTTCGAGAATGCTGGACTTCTTGATCGTATAAAGTAGCGCGTTATATTCCTCAGCGGGCATGCTCTCTATGACATCCTGGCTGTAGAGCGGGTTACTCGAATAAAGAACGATCAGTTCGTCCTCTCTGACCTCGGCGATGATGAAGACGCCGTCGATGCCGTCAAGAACGGTCTGAAGGTTTACCGAGATATCCGCGACAGGCGCTTCGAGCGCGAAGGACTTGATGTCGGAATCTTCGCTGAAGACGAACCTGTTCTTGCCCAGGTTCTTCGCCTTGTAGAGCGCGGCATCCGCTTCGGAATAGAGATCTTCGAGAGGAGCCTTGCCGCCCGTGAAGACGACCACGCCGACACTGCTCGTCATGAGGACCGACTCGCCGTTCCTCTGGCAGTCGTACTGGAGCGTGTTGATCAGTTCCTGCGCTTTGTTGTTTGCCATCCAGGCCTTGTCGAGGTTCTTCATGAGGACGATGAACTCGTCGCCTCCGACCCTGCCCACGATATCCGTATCCCTGAATGTCTTTGTGATCTTCTGCGCGATATCGACCAGAACGTTATCGCCCGTCCTGTGTCCGAAGTGGTCGTTGATCTCCTTGAAGTTATCGACATCGATCATGAAGAGGGCATTGAGCTGGTCCAGGCCTTCGATGTGGATGTGGAAATCGATCTTGTTCATGGCGGACTCGTGGTTCAGGACGCCCGTCATGAGGTCCTGCTCCGCCGCCTTGATGAGGCTGTCCTTCTCCTCGCGCTGCTTGCTTATGTCGAGGACAGAGAAGAGGATGCAGACGTGATCGTTCTTCGGATTGACAAGGAAGAAGTATTCGTAATTGACCCACCTGGACGGGAACTCTTCCGTATTGACGAAGAACTCCGTCGATGTTCCGGTAAGGCCCTCGTTGTACTTCTTCATGATGTTCTCCCGGTCGAGGTTCGCGAAATATCTGTGCTCGCTGATATCGACCGAGATGAGCCTGTCTGATCTCGTAATGAATTCGCCGACCGACATGTCCATATGAACGACACGGCCGTCCTTTATGGCGGTAAAGTCGAGCATCTTCCAGTCGGAAACATCTATAAAAGCGCAGCACAGCGCATTATTAGGCAGCGCCATGTAGATATCGCTCTGCTTTTTGAACCTGAGCTCCGCCTCATAAGTCATCGTGCAGTCTTCGGAGGTGCCGATTATGCCGATGACCTTGCCCTTGTTGTCCTTAATGGGCCTTTTCGAGCACTTGCAGTAGATGGTCCTCGCCATCTCCTTGATCTCTATGGGGATGATGATATCCTCGCAGGGCTCGCCTGTCTCGATGACCTTGAGCTCCAGCTCCTTCTGCTTCAGGAGATGTTCAGGCGTTCCGAAAAGTTCCTCGTCGGTCTTGCCGATAAGATCGCTTACGGACTTGGCATTGGTCAGGAGCGCAAAATTCTCCGAAGCCGCCAGATAACGAAGATCCGTGTCCTTCATATAGCAAGGTATGGGGGAGTTGTTAAAAAACTCGGAGTACGCCGAGAGAGCGAGCTTGCTCTTTTTTGAATTAGCCCTGTCAAGCACCATACTTCACCTACCGTCTGTTTCTATCTAATATTATAAATAGCATTTTAAAATTTTACAAATTTAAAATCCCGTTACTTCCACCGCCCGCAAGCCTTGATGACGTTGCCGCTTCAGATCAACCGTTATCGCAACCTGCACATAGGCGGCAGGAACGGCTGTTTCCTCAGAATCGCCGCTCTCACAACCTGCGCATAGGCGGCAGGAACGGTT
>JAILNZ010000120.1 GCA_024691135.1 Clostridiales bacterium | reverse complement strand
TGCTGCTATCGAGTCCGCTTCCACAGACATCAACGCTCCTGAGTATGCTCCTATCGTTGAGCTCATGAAGGCTGTTGACGATTATATCGCTACACCTGAGCGTCCTACAGATAAGCCGTTCCTTATGCCTGTTGAGGACGTATTCACGATCACAGGTCGTGGTACTGTTGCTACAGGCCGTCTCGAGAGAGGTATCGTTAAGGTTGGTGACCCTGCTGAGATCGTTGGTCTCCAGGATGAGCCTAAGTCCACAACTATCACAGGTGTTGAGATGTTCCGTAAGCAGATGGATCAGGCTGAGGCCGGTGACAACATCGGTGCGCTCCTCCGTGGTATCGACCGTAAGGAAGTTGAGAGAGGTCAGGTTCTCGCTAAGCCGGGTACGATCACACCTCACACAAAGTTCACAGGTCAAGTTTACGTATTGACAGCAGAAGAGGGTGGACGTCATAAGCCTTTCTTCAACGGTTATCGTCCTCAGTTCTATTTCAGAACAACAGACGTTACAGGTGTTGCACATCTCCCTGAGGGAACAGACATGTGTATGCCTGGTGACCACGTAACAATCTCCGTTGAGCTTATCACACCTATCGCTATGGAGCAGGGTCTTAAGTTCGCTATCCGTGAGGGTGGTCATACAGTTGGTGCCGGTACGGTTTCCACAATCGTTGAGTGATCTTAGGATCATTTAATAAATGAACATCAAGGGCTTCGGAGAGATCCGAGGCCCTTTTTCTGTGAAAAAATGTATAATGAAATCAGAAGGTAATTTGAGGGGGGATATTATGGATAATAAGAAGAATGCGAAGATAAGTGACGGCATAAAAGGACTTTTTGGCCTGATCATTTCTATTGTATGCCTTATCTGTTTCGAAAAAGGGATATTCTGGGTAGTATTCCTGATCATGGGGCCCGTGTTCCTGGTGGGCGCTTCTATGATACTCTTCAAGAAAGGCGAGTTTAAGAAAAGTCCCAAGACGCTCTTTGCCGCGATGCTCCTCATGGGACTTTATCTGACTGCCGTTGGGATATTATGGGGATTTGGTCCTTCGGATATAAAGAGCACTATCGATGATAATGCCATAATGACCGTTTTCCTCGCGTGTCTGATCATGGGAGTCATGTTTATCGCCGTTGGTCTTGAACTCTTTATCATTCAAAAGACCCGCTACAATACCCGGGTAGAGGCTGTATGCGTGGATCTTGTCTCTGAGATCCTTAATGAGCATGGCCTCGAAGGTTTTGCACCTGTGTGGGAGTATACATATGAGGAAAAGACCATAAGAGTTCAGGGCAATGTCTTTTCGAGCAGGAAGGAAAGCCTTCCCAAGGCAGGCGACCGGAAGATACTTAATATAGACAGAGATGATCCGGAGAAGTTCTATTCCGGGAAAGCTTTTGATTCGAAATGCCTGGTGTTTACACTGATCGGACTCGGGATCACTCTGACTGATGTGGTCGTAATGATCATCTTTATGATCTTCTCCTGAAGCGATATCTCAAAACTTCATTAAAACTTAAGGAGTTTGCCGCTATCTTCTTAATCACACTATGCGTAGAATAGAGTTACATAAGGAGGATGAGCCATGGCAAATATTCTTATATGCGACGATGAGAGGGATATCGTTAATGCGCTTAAGATCTATCTTAACGATCCTTCATACGTGCTTTTCGAGGCGCGGAACGGAAAGGAAGCCGTTGAGACCGTACGAAATGAGGAAATACATCTTGTCCTGCTGGATATCATGATGCCTGTGATGGACGGGATAGAGGCGATGTCGCATATAAGGGAATTCAGCAATGTTCCCATAATCCTCCTTACTGCAAAGAGCGAAGATGCGGATAAAGTTTTGGGACTTAATGTCGGCGCGGATGATTACATTACCAAGCCATTCAGCCCTCTTGAGGTCTGCGCCAGAGTCCGCTCGCAGCTCAGAAGATACCTTAGCCTGGGAGCCGGCGCCCCAAAGGTATCGGAAACAATCACGATAGGCGGTCTTGAGCTCAACGATGAATCCAAGACGGTAACGCTTGACGGGGAAGCGATATCTCTGACCAGGAAGGAATATGAGATATTGAAGCTCCTGATGGAGAATCCGAACAAGGTTTTCCCGCCTAAAGAGATATACAGTAAAGTCTGGAATGAAGATCCGATCGGAACGGACAATACGGTAGCGGTACATATAAGGCACCTGAGAGAGAAGACGGAGATCAATCCTGCCGAACCGAGATATATCAAGGTTGTTTTCGGGCAGGGGTATAAGATCCAGAAAGGGAAATGAAATGAAGAACTTTTTAAGGACGTATGCCGGTAAGAGCATTCTCTATGCAATTACCATATTGTCGTTGGTGACGCTTATCCTGTCGGTATGCGGAGCCGGATACATGATATATGCCGGTTATTACAGAAACGACGAAGAAGAGCTGCGGGAAATAGAACTCAAGAGATATGCCGAAAATGAGATGATGTGGCTGTTCTATAATAATTTCGATTCTGAAACGGGTAACTTCAAAGAGACAATGAAGCACGATGACGGCAATTTCATCCATCATATCCTTGATGAGAACGGCAATGTCGTAGTCACATCAAAATCGTCTCTGTCCGAATATAAATACAGAGAATATTTCACGGTTGAGCCTGTGTCTGTGGAAGTCTATGATACGGAAACCACCAGATACAGCGTGACAAGCCATTCTGACAGCCCGGATATTTATGAGGATCTCATTAAAGGTAACGAAGACCGGAGAGTCTATACGATCGAGGGAGGTCTCAATCCCGAACTTAAATATGTCGATGAATTCAGTCTGTTCATGACTTTCCATCACACGCTCTATTCACTTAAGACAGCTATCTATCCTATCGGAATACTGGCTTTTGTCTTAATGATCGCTTCTCTTATCGCACTTATGTGTGTAGCAGGAAGAAGACCGAAGAAAGAGGAGATAGTACCGTGGTATTTCCACAAGGTTCCTTACGAATTCCTGCTCCTTCCGTTCATCTTTGCATTTCTTATCTCGGCTGCAGGTGCCAACGGCGACGGAGAAATAGTAGTTGCGGTAATGGGGATAATGTCCCTGTTCTTCCCGCTTCTGTGCATGAGCACGGTGGTAAGGATCAAGACGCATACATTACTGAAAAACACGGTCACGTACCGTATATTATCCCTTACCTGGAAACTCCTTAAGGCGATCGGAAGATTCATTATCACAGTCATAAAGAACATGGGATTTCTCTATAAGCTGCTGATCGTTCTGTTCCTGATGATGTTCTTCTGGATGATAATGATATGTATTCATGCCTTAGAAGCAGACCTGGTCCTGTTCCTGTTGACTTTGTTTATCGTGATCCCTGCTATCATCATAGTAGCCCTTCAGATCAACAAGCTCAAAAAAGGAGCCAAGGAACTTGCTTCGGGTAACTTCGACCATGTCATAGACACGAAGCATATGCTTCCTGAACTCAAGAAGCATGCGGATAATCTGAACAATATCGCAGAAGGCCAGAAGATCGCGATAGATGCGAGGGTCAGAAGCGAGAGGATGAAGACTGAACTTATCACTAACGTATCTCACGATATCAAGACGCCCCTTACTTCGATCATAAACTATGCCGATCTCATCTCCAAAGAAGAGACGACGAGCGAGAAGGGGAAGGAATATTCCGAAGTCCTCGTAAGACAATCGACAAGACTTAAGACGCTTCTTGAAGACCTCGTCGAGGCATCAAAAGCCTCCACCGGAAATCTCGAAGTGGACCTTCAGCCGTGTGACGCACAGATCTTTGTAACGCAGTGTGCGGGCGAGTTTGAAGAGAAGTTCAAAAAGGCTGATCTTACGCTCATAACATCCGTGCCTGAAGGATCGATAAGGATCATGGCTGACGGCAGAAGGATGCAGAGGATCTTCGACAACCTCCTGAACAATGCCTGCAAGTATTCGCTCCCCGGAACCAGGGTCTATGTGGATCTTCAGGATACGGAAAAAGACGCGGTATTTGTATTCAAGAATACGTCAAAGGATGCCCTGAACATGACAGAGGAAGAGCTGATGGAAAGATTCACGAGAGGCGACTCCTCGAGAAATACCGAAGGCAGCGGTCTGGGATTATCGATCGCGGGCAACCTCGCGGAACTTCAGAACGGCAAACTGAGACTCAGCACAGATGGTGACCTTTTTAAGGCAACGCTGTCTTTCCCTAAGATATAACCCTCCTTCTACCCACCTGAACATAAGAAGAGGCATTCGGATCCGTTCGGATGTCTCTTCTTTTCTTCTCGAAAAAGACGGACGGTGTTTGTTCAAAAGTGTCAAATCATAATACAGATCTTCTACATATCCCTCAGTTCTAAAATCAGATATGCCCTGCTGTACTGAAGATAATTTATTCTTTTGGAGGGACATATATGAAGTGCTTATCTGACAGGATCAAAAGATCCTTATGCCTGACCTTATCCGTTTTATTGATCTTGCTCTCTATTCCTGCCTCTGACCTTTACGCAGATGATCTCTCCGTAAAGTATTATTCAGTTGAAGAAGATGTATCGTATGAGGTACGTCATCAGATCGATTCATCCTGGAACAGCCACGCGAATGTTACTTTCTTCGTAAAGAATACGGGAAACGAGACGATAAATAACTGGTTTTTAACATTCGAATATCCTTATGAGATCGAGAATATCTGGGGAGCTACTCTTATCGAAAGAGACAATAACACATATACGGTTAGAAACAGTATATTTAATCAGGACATCAAAGCAGGACAGGAGGTCTCCTTCGGCATGACCGTCAGATCTGACGGATCAGAGATAACCGAATTCCCTTCATGGTATCTCATGAACATGAAGGAATATGAAGTAGACAACAGCAAGTATCTTCTTACTTATCAGGAATACTCCAAATGGAACGGCGGCTTCAACGGAGCTCTCATGTTGTCCTCCCAGGAAACAATTGAAGACTGGAAGATGATCTTAAGATCAGGATATGAGATAACGAATATCTCCAATGCAATACTAACGGTAAATGAAGACGGTTCATATGAGATCTCCAATGACGGATATACTCAAAACCTCTCGTACAATACCTTAGTAATGAATATACAGGGAATACCGTCCGACAACGGCATATCACTTACAGATGTGACCATGTATTCAATCGGATTGGCATATGGTCTTACGGAAGATCAGGATAACAACGGGACACCTGACTACAGAGACCTCATCTCTTCCATGGGTGGAACAGATATCGTTACTCCTACTCCCACCACTGAACCGACTGTTACTGATACTCCGACAGTAACAACAGAACCTGTTTATGAGAAGAACGACCTGTGGGTAGACAGAGACGGAGACGGACTGTCAGATGACGAAGAGTTCATGTTCGGAACTGATCCCGACAAGTACGATACTGACGGTG
>JAILNZ010000117.1 GCA_024691135.1 Clostridiales bacterium | reverse complement strand
TCTTTCGACAGGAGTAATCATCAGGATCCATATATTCGATATAGAAATCCATGAATTGATTGGTGAAGTACGGACGATAATTCTTGATTAGACCAAAACAGTAATCAGCCATCCTGCTTCCACCGACCACAGGGGTCAGTCCCATCTGGATATAGTTGGCAGCGAACCAGTTCATGTAATTGTTCCTGGTCTCGACAAGGATTCCTATGGATAGTGGTGACAGGGCATATTTGTCCGGGAGGGTATCCAGATATACCTCGTGCCATTTCTTTCCGTCCAATGAATATGAGTAGTTAAGCTTAAGATCGGTCTTCTCAAGCTTCAGATAATAAGACACGGGAAGGATCCTCTTAAGATCTTCATGTGCCAAAAATTCTTCGCGACGCTTAACAAAGAGATTCTGATTGCTCGGGCATCCGAACCTGGCCAGACACTTGGCGGGCTTGAACGTATCCGGTGATATCTTGTCGTCAACGATCAGACTTATTCGTTCCCACGAGCTGATCCTTCTTCTGGATAATACGTGAATGATAAGGCGGTCATCCTTTTTGCAATCCCAATATACTGCGCTGTAACCGTTGATCTTATAGTGATCCGCACGTACAGTTACTTCAGGACCGATCTCAGTTTGACAGTTGCCGTCTATCACTTGGCGTTCGCGGGTATCCGTTAATATCTTATATCTTGCTGCCACATCTCCGCCGACTTCGTCTGACAGCAGGATACTGCTGATAAAGGCGTTATGGGTATAGCTCTTTAAGCAATCCTCTTCATTTATCGGAAGGATAATCTCTTTCATCTGATCCTCCCTTATACCATCACATACCTATCGGCCTGTGTTCTGTACAGATCGTAGTATCTGCCCTTGCTCGCGATCAGATCGTCATGCGATCCGTCCTCAACGATGCGACCATCTTCGAGATAGTAGATGGTATCTACGAGTTTCATGAATGACAAACGATGTGAGATTATGATAAGAGTCTTGTCCTTCAGCAGATCAAACAGCAGATCCGTGATCTCCTGTTCGCTTATGGCATCCAGGGCGCTTGTCGGTTCATCCATGATAACGATCTCAGCCTTAGAGACATAGACCCTGGCAATCGCGAGCTTTTGTATCTCTCCTCCTGAGAATACTACGCCGTCTTCTTCGAATTCTCTCGTGCAATAGGAGTCTACACCGTTTTTAAATTTGGATATCTTGTCATACATGCCGACTTTTTTCAAAGCATCCTCGACCAGATCGTAGTCTTCAAGACAAGTAAGCGGACGCTGAAGGATATTCTCGGCTATAGTAAAGGCGAGCATAAAAGTGTCCTGGTTACACATTATTATCTGATCATGAATCGTTTCCAAAGTACATTTGTCGATATTGATCCCGCCCAGGTATGCGTTCCCCTCCGTCAGGGAATAAAGCCCTGAGAGGATGTAAGCGAGAGTTGATTTGCCTGCTCCGTTAGGTCCGACCAGAGCGACCTTCTCGCCTTTATGAATGGTCATGTTGATGCCGCACAGCACAAGTTTTCTGGTGTTCGTATAATAAGAGAACGCTCCGCCTCTTACAGCTAACAGATCATGCTCCTCTTTGAGTTCCTGAACGTCGCCGTGCTTACGTACATCCTTGTAATCCAATACGTTTCTTAAGTTGGAGATGAACATACTCTGTTTTCTGATCGATACCACAGAGCCGAATACCTTCAGTGTTATCTCGGATATATAGGATGTGGCAGAGAGGATGACGGTAACTTCTCCGAAAGTGAATATGCCGTTATAAAGGCCGTATACCGCGTAAGTCCAGGGTATTATCGTATAGAGGATCACGGACAGGATATTGTTCGCGCATTCCAGTAAGTAGAGTTTTTTCTGGTACTTCTTCGTCAGTTCCCTTAATTCGTTGATATTATTGGTTGTATATTTTTTCAGAAGTCCGCCAAAAAGGATATTGTTCCTGAGAAGATGACCATATTCCTGCTGATAGATGACCCTGTTGATGTAGCCGAGTTTTCTATTGTATTGTGTCGATTCTTCATAGAGCTTATATTCCTTCTCGTTTATAAAGACGGTTATGATCGTGTTGAATACGGAAGCGATGATGAAGAATATCGTGTATTTAAGGCTGAGGTTCGAGACTATGATCGTAACGATGAAGAATTGTATGATTCCTCCAAGAATGTTCTGGAATACCCCTACAACTTCGCCCGGACGCTCCGATATCTCTGTTATGGCTCTTGAGTATTCATCGAAAAACGAAGGGTTCTCAACGGCATGCTGCCTTATCTCAAAAACCTTGTCGGTCACTTTCTCCAGAAAGGATCTGTTTATGGCAAAATAGGCCAGTTTGTTCGTATAGGAATTGAGCCACCTTGATACCAAACTAGGGATCATGAAGCCTACGTTGATGGCTACGATCACCAGGCAGCAGGTGAAGAATGATACCTTGTTGACGGAATCGAAGATGATCCTTCCGATATTGGTATTGAAACCGATGAATAATGATTCGAAGAGAATATTAATCAACGCGATAACAAATACCGACTTTGTAGTCTGACTGATGAGTCTGAGTATAAAAAAGTTATTGTTCAAGTCTCTTTTTATGTTATTCACTTCGGGCCTCTGTTATCAAATGACTAAAAAACTTTTAAAGATAACATATCATTTTTTAGACAATAAATCCACAGGGGCATTCCTGCCTCACATTGCTGTTTGTTCTGTGCGGAAGGATCAGAGTGAGAGCTGATCGTCGCTCTTTTCTTTGGAGACATTGAGCTTAGCTATAGCCTCCTCATACCTGCCGCTCTCGCCAGGAATGATTTCTTTTTGAGGGGGGCGCCACCATCGTCATCATTGTTGCTGTTCTTGGGGGGATTTACATTGATTTTTGCAGTTTCTCCAAGGGATATGGATCTGTCTTTTTTATAAATGACAGATTTCTTAATGTTTTCAATTTTCTTTCTTACTGCTTTATTCCCATCAGTATTGGTAATGTCTTCAAAGATCTGTTTTAAAGTCATATCTGCCAGATCGATCATCTCCAAATTGAATAATTTGAGGTCAAGATAACACATAAAATCTGCACTTTCAATACCCTTAAAACGCCTGCGACACAGGCGTTTTGCAAATATGCTCATATATCAGGAGAAATGGTTGAAAAATAACGAAAAATTTTTATGCGGGGCTTGATCAAACTGATCAACCGACCCTCTTTTTAAACATCTCTATATAATCGATCTGCGTCGGCATGATGTTGTCGGGAAGATCGTTTATGGGGAACCAGCAAAGCTCGACACTTTCTTTGTCGGGCTTTAGTTCGCCGGAAAAGCTTGTGACTAGGAAGACGATGTCCGTGTAGTAGACTTCGTCTTTGTTGGGGTAGACCATGTGGACGTTCGCTCTTACCGTAAGAAGTTCGGGGTCTGTGATATCCAGATTTGTCTCTTCTTTTACTTCTCTTTTAAGGCCCGCTATCTGGTCTTCACCGAGTTCCAGGGCGCCGCCCGGGACGCACCACTGGCCGTTGTCGGATCTCTTCTCGAGGAGGATCCCTTTGTCCTCGTCACAGAGGATGCACATGGAGGCGGTTGCCATTATAGGATTGTGGCCGACGAGTAATCGAAGATCAGATATGTAGCTCATAGATTTACTTCCTTTCGTTGGTGACCTTCCTTTTCGAAAGGCATAATAAGAATATACCTTATCATGCGCGAAAATGTTACTGCAGATATCTTGTTCCGGGGTGTAAAATGGAAGCGTAGGCTCAGGTTTGAATCGGTTTTGAGGGAGCTACTATGAGAAAGTTCTTAAGTTTGTTTTTGGCGGCAACGATCGCCGTTCTGTGTCTCGGTTTCTGGGGCGAAAGCGCCTCAGCAGTCTCGATCAATTACAGGGAAGAAGCGGGCGTCGTAAAGGTCGACGGCGGGTACATGGTCGTCTATTCGGCCATGAGCAAGACGACCGTCTATGCGCTCTATTATGATAATGACGGGACCTACCTGGACACCCGCGAGATCTCCTGCGACGGACGCAAGTACAGGGATTTTCTCGCGCTCGGGGACTACTACTATATCGCGACTTACGAGGCCAATCTTGATGAGCTCCCGGACGTCGAGGTCCTGAGGATCACGAAGTATGACAAGGACTGGAACGTTAAGGGCACCTGCTCCATAAAGGACTGCAATTCCATATCGATAGGCACGCTCACGATGACGGGTCAGGACCATTACCTGATCGGCCGCGGCGGCCACACCATGTACAAGATCAGCGACGGCTATAACCATCAGGCAAATTACACTTTTCAGATAGATACAGACACCATGACGATGACGGACGGCCAGTTCTCGATATCGAATGTCGGCTACGGCTATGTCAGCCACTCCCTGAACCAGTTCGTCAGGATCGACGAAGGCAGGATCGTCGGCCTCGACAGGGGAGACGCCTATCCGGACGGCATCGTCCTGTGCATCTACCCCAAGGACGTAACGGGCGGCACCTTCCAGTCCGCCGTAAGCTACCTCAAGATCACCAATGACTGCACGGAGACGACGCCGATCGGGTTCGAGTGTTCGCCTTCTTCTTACTTCATCCTTTGCGAAAAAAACGGCGAGATAACTCTTAAGACCGTGAACAAGAAAACCAGGGCAATCACCGACAAGAAGATCGCGGAAGACGCACAGGAAGCGCGTATCGTCAAAGTCCGCGACGACCTTTTCTGCATCATGTATTCCGACCACGTCTCGACCTGGTATACATATTACGACGCATCCGGAAAGCAGACCGAAGACATCTTCCGGATCGACCTTCCGATCACATACCTTTCCGACATGTCCGTCATCGGCGACAAGATCTGC
>JAILNZ010000019.1 GCA_024691135.1 Clostridiales bacterium | reverse complement strand
AGAGGGAAGCGGAAGGCACGAGTTTTCCAGGGAGTTTTCCAAGGCTCTTTTATGTTCATCCCCGAATGAGGACGGTGCATGCGGAAACTGTGACAACTGCAGGTACTTTGATGCCGGAACGCATCCCGACTTCATCTGTCTTTTTGACATCAACGGCAAGAATATCAAGGTCGAGGACGTAAGATCAAGGATCGTGTCGGATATCAGGATCGGATCGCAGATATCGAAGCGCAAGGTCTACCTGATCGAAGGCGGCGAATTGAACGAGGCGGGACAGAATGCTCTCTTGAAGTCTCTTGAGGAACCGCCTTCAGACGTTATATTCATCATCATCTGTAAGGATGCACAGGAACTTCTTCCTACCGTTTTATCGAGGACCGTGGAGTATAAGCTCCGGAACTACGAGAAAGACGATATAATGTCTGTCTTAAGGAAGAAAAACGAAGAGAAGTTTGAAGGAAAGTTCAAGGAGGATGAGCTTCAGTTCATCTGTGAATTCTCCTCGGGTTCCATCGGAAAAGCGGTCGATCTTCTTGGCGACGAAGAACTTCCCGTAATGAGGGAGAAGATGCTGGAACTGATCACGAATATAGGTAAGGACAGCTATACGACGATCCTTAACGAGAGATATTCGTATTTTACGGAAAATGCTGATAATATAAGGGAACTTATGCTCTTCCTTCTCTGGATCCTGGGAGATCTGGCGGTCTTAAGGAAGGACAGGGACAGTAATTTGATAAAGAACAGCGACAGGAAAGATGTCCTCGTAGGGTTTCTGGATGACAATCCTTCTGTCGATCTGAATAGAATATATAAGGCCTCAGGTCACGTGAATACCGTGTTTAAGAGGATCGAACTTAACGTGAACAACCTCTACGTTATAGGCGACCTGCTTTTAGGCCTGAAAAAGGAGTTCAAAAATGACTAAGATAGTTAATGTACGTTTTCATGATGCCGGCAAGAGCTACAAGTTCTCATGCGGAGACTTTAAGCTCAATATCGGCGACGCGGTAATGGTCGAGACTTCACTGGGACTTGATCTTGCCCATGTTGTCGAGGAACCTTATGACATAGACGAGAAGACGTTTCCGGAAGAGATAGTTCCGATACTCCGTCTTGCCACCGACAAGGAGATCGAGAGATATCAGGTCAAGAAAGGAAAAGAGCGCGAGGCATATGAGAAGTGTCAGGTCTTTATAGACAAGCACCAGCTCAATATGAACCTGGTTGACGCCGTATTTGCTTTTGACGGCAAGAAGATCGTATTCTTCTTCACCTCCGATAACAGAGTCGACTTCCGTGAACTCGTAAAGGATCTTGCCGCTACCTTTAAGGCAAGGATCGAACTCCGCCAGATCGGTTCCCGCGATCAGGCAAAACTGGTCGGAGGAATCGGCGTTTGCGGCAGGGAACTTTGCTGCTGCACTTTCCTCGAGCACTTCGCTCCGGTGTCTCTCCGTATGGCGAGAGATCAGGGAATGTCCCTTAATCCGACAAAACTGAACGGATCGTGCGGAAGGCTCATGTGCTGCCTTCAGTTCGAGAAGGAAGCATATGAGGATGCTCACAGGAGACTTCCGAAGAACGGACGTAAGATCAGGACACCTCACGGAACAGGTATCGTATCAGACGTTAATCTTCTTCTCGAGAAGGTCACCGTCAAGTTCGAAAACGAGGACGGCGCGGAGCTCGAAGTATTTGACTGGGCGCAGCTCGAACCTCTTAATCCGAAGGATAACGAACCCGGAAGGGATGCTTCCGGATGTGCGGGTTCATGTGACTCCTGCCCTCAGAGATTAAGTGAAATTGACGAAGAATTCTTCGAAGAAGGCCCTGAAGATTAAATAGAATTATTATAAATATTTGCTGTCGGGAAGACAAAATAGTGTATAATGAGATTGTGAAAAAATAAATCAGGAGGTATTGTCTATGGCTTATGTAATTTCTGATGCATGTATTTCTTGCGGAACTTGTGCAGAAGGTTGCCCGGTTGGTGCTATTTCCCAGGGTGACACACAGTACAACATTGATGCTTCTTCTTGCGTCGAGTGCGGTGCTTGTGAGGCTAACTGCCCTGTATCGGCTATTTCTGCCGAATAATAACTCGCGAGTTATAAATAGGGGACTGTCTCATTTTGGGGCAGTCCTTTTTAGTTATAAGATACGGAGGATACAGTGGACTTCGATAATCCCGTTCCCGGTAAGTGCACGCTCGAAGACCTCGGACGTGCGGGACTTAAGATGTATCAGCTGAAGGAAGGATTCAGGTTCGGCACAGACAGTGCCCTTCTTGCCTGGTTTTCTTCATGCTTTGTGAGAAAAGGCGATATCTCCTCGCCCTGCAGGGTGCTGGAATTAGGCAGCGGATGCGGCGCATGCTCTCTTCTGGTCCTCGGCCGTAAGGAAAATACAACGGTCGACATGGTGGAGATAATGAAGCAGCCTTATGAGGTCCTTTGCGAAAACATACGGCTCAATAACCTTACTTCGCGGGCAAATGCCTATAACTGCGACCTGAGGGATCTTTGCGGTGAAGTTAAGAGCAGGCAGTACGACCTGGTCATGTTCAATCCTCCTTTTTTCTTAAGAGAACGCGGGACAGGCGCTTCGGAAGACCTGTCGATCGAGCGTCTGAACGGAAGGTTTGAAGAGAACGGATCCCTGCAGGATTTTGTCGACTGCGCGGCGGCAAGGGTCATACCTTCTTCGGGCTATGTTGTCATGATAATGAAGGGCAACAGGCTTAAAGAATGCATCGATTCCTTTTCGAGAGCGGGAATAACGCCCGAGAGGCTTCTTACCGTGCATCCCTTTTTTGACAAAAAGGCTTCCATGATCCTCCTTGCCGGGAAAAGAGGGTCAAGATCCACGGAACTTCGCATCCTTCCGCCACTGATCCTGAACGGGAGGACAGGCGGTAAAGTGATACCTTCAAAAGAAGCGGATCATATATATAATGATCCTCACGACGAATGTTTCATTTGATGGTATAATGTATTTTCAGTTTTTAGATGAGGTAAAAGAATGCTCTATCTGGTAGGAACACCGATCGGAAATATGGGGGATATCTCCGGCAGGGCCGTTGAAGTACTCGGTTCGGCGGATATCATCGCGTGTGAGGATACCAGAAGGACGGGGCTTCTTCTGAGTAACCTCGGGATCAAGGCGAGCCTTATCTCCTATCACGAACATAACAAGGCCTCAAAGGGACCTGTCCTCATAAACAGGCTCAAGGAAGGGCATGACGTCGTTCTCGTATCCGACGCGGGCATGCCGTGTATCAGTGACCCGGGATATGATCTTGTCAGGCTCTGCATAGAAGAGGGCATTGACGTTACCGCGGTCCCGGGACCCGTTGCGGCAGTGACGGCACTCGTACTGAGCGGACTAGATACGAGATATTATCATTTTGAAGGCTTCATCCCTGTCTCTTCAAAGGAACGTAAGGCAAGGCTCAAAGCCCTCAGGAACTATGAGGAGACTATCATTATCTACGAAGCTCCCCACAGGCTCATAAAGACGATAGACGATCTCTGCGAGGAAGGATTCGGTGATTGTGAGGCCGCTTTCTGCAGAGAACTTACGAAGAAATACGAGCAGGTCATAAGGCTTAAGCTTGATGACGCGATGGAATATTTCACAGAGACTCCTCCCAAGGGTGAATTCGTCATATGCCTTTCTCCCGTCCCGAAAAAGAGCGGGGAATCGTCATTTGACGGCAAGGATCTCGAGGAGACGGCAAGAGGCCTGATATCAGAGGGGCTCTCTACAAAAGAAGCCGCTTCGAGGCTCGCCGAGGTGACCGGCAGGAACAAAAAAGAACTGTACTCTTACATATTAAATCTGATAAAATAAAATTTAGCACTGCGTTATGGGGGAAAAGTAATTGAACGAGATGCAATCTGACCTTTACAGATCAAGAGACGAGATGCTCAGGATCCTGGACATGACTTCTTTGGATGAAGTCAAGCCGGTCTTTTCCGATCTTGCGATATGCAGTTTTATCGTTATCCCCAGAGAAGAGAGGATGTATTTTACCGACGGTATGAGAAAGATCCTCGGAGCCATGGCTTCCCAGGATGTCCTTCTCCTGTCTTACCTCCAGTTCGTTCCCGATTCCGAGAGGGACGAGGTAGGAATGAAATACCAGAATGCTTTTAAGGATATCATCTTTGCAAACGTCAATACGGTAACGATCGCCCACAGTCTCAAGAAATCACAGTTTGAGACGGTCGAAGTCGAAGCCTATATGCAGCTCATCAATGTTGACAGGGAAAACTATATCTTAGGTGTTCTCATCGACAGATCAAGAACGATGATGGACAGGATCTCCTGTCAGCTCTTCAGCAAGGGTATCAACGATTATCTTTTCTCATATGATGCCGTAAGCGATATCCTTTATGTCAACGACAAGTTCGTCGAGGACTTTGATCTTTCCTCCAGGAAGATCAGGAATGCCTCCAACGAGATATACAGATATGTCCACCAGGATGATGTGGAGCGCTTAAGGGAAGCGTTCAGGCAGTTCCTGCATCACGATGCCTTCGCCTTCGAGGGCGACTACAGGTTCCTGTCCGCCAACAGGGGCGAACTCCACCTGAGGGCCAACGGTCTCTCGGATGCCGATAAGGACGGCGTTCCGGGCGCTGATCCGAGGTATGTATCGGGTTCATTCAGCGACATAACCGGATTTATCGAGGATGAATCCATAAGGACCAACCTTATCGAAGGTACTTCCGCCATTACTTTCTATGCGGACTACAGGATCGGTAAGATCGTATTTTCCGAGAATATCCACGAGATACTTCCGGGCATCTCGACCGAACAGGACGGTGACCTGATAGAGATAATCGCTTCAAGGATCGTTCCCGAGGACCGCAAGAGGTTCAGGGACATAATGCACCAGATAGTTGACGGACAGGAGGAGAAGTTCTCCGTCGAGTTCCGTATCATAGGCGAGAACGACAGGAACATCTGGATCGCCTGCCGAGGCAAGAGCTTCTTCGATCACTCGAGACATTCCCTGATGCTCGTCGGAACGGTATTCGATCTCACGAGAATGAACGAAGTAAGGGAAGGTGTTGAAAGGAATGCATCCTGTCATGAACTGACCGGACTTCCGACACGTGAGAGGCTCTTATCTGACGCCGAGATCGTATTCAGGAACAAAGACCTGTTATCCGCTGCAGTCGTTCTCATCGACATCAACGGATTCCATTCATATAACGACCGTTACGGAAGATCTGCAGGCAACGAGATCCTCATAGCCGTCGGAAACATGCTCCAGAAGCATCTTCCTGACGGATCATCGATATACCATATCGGCGTCGATATCTTCTGTATCCTCTGGCCTCACGCATCAAGGATCAAGGTAGCCGAATATATGAACTACCTTCAGGAGGAGAGCATCCAGCCGCTCGAGATGGGCAGGGGATCATTCTTCGTAACCTATGGCTTGTCAGCTGCCATCTATCCGTCATGCGGATCTGTAATAGACGAGCTCCTGGTAAATGCCGAGATAGCTCTTCACAAGGTCAAGCAGGACAAAAAGCTCAAGTATGCGATCTACTCGCCTGTAGATAAGAGGGAACTTAAGGAGAGACTCGACTTTGAGCTCCAGATCTCCCAGTCCATCAGAAATAACATGGAGAGCTTTCAGCTTCACTACCAGCCTCTCATCAATGCCAAGACGGAGAGGATCGAGGGAGCCGAGGCGCTCCTGCGTTGGGTGGCGCCGAGCGGCGAACTGGTCAATCCTGAAAGAGTCGTAAATGCTCTTGAATCGACGGACCAGATGGAGATCATCGGTTCCTGGATATTGGACAAGGCGATAGGCCAGTGTGCGCAGTGGCTCGCAAACGGCGCGGATCCGGATTTCTATGTTCACATCAACGTGACTGCCGACGATCTCGTAAGAAGGGATTTTGCAAATGACGTACTGAACGTCCTCGCGAGATATAATCTCCCCGCTAAGAACATCCTTCTTGAGATCACGGAGACATCCCTCATGAGAAACATCGCGATGTGCCGCCAGAATCTCATAAGGCTCAGGAACGAGAATGTAAGGATCGCACTGGACGACTTCGGAACGGGATATTCTTCATTCAACTATCTCAGGGAACTTCCGGTAGACGAGATCAAGATCGACAAGGCTTTTGTCGACGATATGGATACGGTAGCGTTCAACCGTTCATTTATCTCTGCTATCACGATGCTCGCGCATTCCATCAAGAAACAGGTATGCGTTGAAGGTGTCGAGAACAAGACCCAGGCCGATGTTATAAGGGACATGGGTGCTGACGTTCTTCAGGGATATTATTACGGCAAGCCTTTGACGGTATTTAATTTTGAGAACAAGTTCTTCAAGAACTGATCTTCGGAGTAACGCATAATCTAAGGGAAAATGGATAAGTACAGCAAGCTCAATCTGTATGCCAGGATCAAGACAAGGATAGAAGATAAGGACATCAATGTGTCTTTGGTCGCAACATCTATCCTGATCAACATGGTCATGGCAATATGTAAACTCGTATTCGGCATCTATATCGGGTCCTTATGGCTCATCTTACACGCCGTTTACTTTGTCGTACTCGGATTTGCGCGTTACAAAGCCATGAAGAGCT
Source organism: Clostridiales bacterium (assembly GCA_024691135.1). Classification (GTDB taxonomy): domain Bacteria; phylum Bacillota; class Clostridia; order Saccharofermentanales; family Saccharofermentanaceae; genus Saccharofermentans. The sequence continues at coordinate 3,569 of JAILNZ010000019.1, read as the reverse complement.
ATATCTATGTCAAGAACATCAAGGAGCCCGTGATCAAGTTCAAGGTCGCTTTTGATATACATAACAGGAGCGGCGGATTCATATTCCTCATCGGATCGACCTATCTCGCATTATGCCTTCGTATGTACCTTGTCGGCGACGTTGTCCTTGTAGGAGGAATCCTCGTGTACTGGTTCGTGGTATTTGCGATCTTTAAGAATGTCTTTGCCGTTTACGGGATAATCATCACAAGGAATAAGCACACGCCCGTTCTGAGAGTCATAAAGGTCATAAGCGTCGTCGATGCGCTTCTGTCGATCGTTCCTGTCCTTTATACCTCGATGTCCTATTTTGAGATGATCAGTTCGGCTGAGATCCCTGCCGTCGTGGGCATACTTATAAGCCTCAGTGTAATGGGCGGCGGCGTCGTGATGGCAAACAGGGATCCCGACAAGTATCTCGGCAGATTTGTCTCAACTCTCGAAAACAAAGAATAGTGGGAAAATAAGCCTCTTATGGTGTATAATACAATTTAGCGTTTCCTTCAGGAGGTAATCACATGGCAATTTTTGATCCCAAGACCAAAGTCATCTCGGGTTATCAGAGATCAATAACCGAGAAGCAGAAAGTCATTTCCAAATATTTCGACCAGATCGGCAGACTCTACTATGAGCAGTATAAGGATATGTCCGTTGACGTGACCAAGGACATAAATGCCCGTTGTGAGGCCGTATCCGAGCTCTATACGGAGATTAAGGAATGCGAGCTCAAGATCCTTTTCGAGAAGGGCCTTAAGCTTTGTCCTAATTGCGGCAAGGAGAACATGCTCGCATATGCATTCTGCTATTCTTGCGGAACGAAGTTCGAGCCGGGTTCCGAGAGCGCTCCGGGTGCCGTAAAGTCCGATAAGGCTGTTTCCGTCATACCTCCGGCTGTGGAAGAATCTGAGCCTGAGACGGCTACGGAAGTACCTGAGACGGCGGAAGCTGATGCCGGGAAGGAAGAAGAGGATAAGGACAAGGAAGGATCCGAAGAAGCCTGATCTTAAATAAGAACATAAAGAAGCGGGACTTGAGTATCTCTCAAGCCCCACTTTTTTATTATATCATTTTTTCGAAAAAGGAATGGTATTCAGTGTTACATTCTGTAAACAAGTTATGAATTATAATCTATTTAAGGACAGATGTCCTTTAGAACATATCACGGGAAGGATGTGATTTTATGAAGATCACGACGCAGGGAAAAGGCATTCGTATCGGTGAGAGACTTGAGAAAAAGATCGCTGACAAGATGAGTAAATTCGACAAGTACTTTGGTGAGGAAGGCACCTTCAATGTACGTATCAGACCTGAGGGAGACCGGATGGTCGTAGAGATCACACTTAAGCTCAACAACAGGATCTACAGGGCAGAGTCCAGAGACGAAGAGATCCTGACGGCAGTTGACAGAACGATAGACAAACTCGAGTCACAGATCAGGAGACAAAAGACAAAGTTCTTAAAGGCTAAGAAAGATTATCCTCAGATCGTAAGCTACCTTGAAGATGAAGCAGATTCGGATTTCGACTTTGAGGATTATGAGGAGGAGAAGAAGATAATCAGAAGAAAGACATTCGAGCTCCGCCCGATGTCTTCGGAAGACGCGATATTGCAGATGGAAATGCTCGGGCATAACTTTTTGGTTTATCTGGATGCTGATACAAACGTAGTAAGTGTAATTTACAAGCGTAAGGACGGCAACTACGGTTTGATTGAACCGGCCTATTGATCCTTCCTGATTGGTTATCCTTCACAGTAAAGCCGTTGTTACGCATTAGAGAATAGAGGGAGCCCTGCGGGGCTCCCTTTCTTTTCGAAAAGGAGTATCATCAAACACATTAAATATCATGCGTGAAGCAAAAAAGAAAAACTTCAAAGACTTTGTTTTCAACTATTTGTTGACTTGATATCAAGTTTTTAGTATAATTCTTTCCGTTATTATTTCTACGCACGAGGGGAGGGATAAAGAATGTCAGAAATCAGACTTAAGGAGAATGAGTCCCTTGATAGTGCGCTTCGCAGATTTAAGCGCTCATGTGCCAGATCCGGAGTTCTTGCTGAAGTACGTAAGAGAGAGCACTACGAGAAGCCTTCTGTACGTCGCAAGAAGAAGTCAGAGGCAGCAAGAAAGCGTAAGCGCTGATCTGAACTCAATTTGATCTTAACGGAACTGTCCTTTAACGGGGCAGTTCTTTTTTATGCTTATTATTTAAAATGGACAGGATATTTGATAAAATGGGGACAAATAAAACGAGTGAGATGAATATATGTTATTAACGAGCAAGATTTGGGATTGCGCGTTGACTTTGGGTGAAGTCGATGCGGAGCAGATCGTGGAGCGCTTGCTTGAGTCCCGTGGCATAGTGTCCGCCAGCGACAAAGAGGATTTTTTGAGCGAGAATCCTTCACAGTGGCACGACCCGTTCCTTTTCGCCGATATGAGGAAGGCCGTGGATATCATCACGGAAGCAATGGAGAAGGGCGAGAAGATCCTTGTCTACGGTGACTATGATGCTGACGGCGTTACTGCTACTTCTATCCTGGTCAGATATTTCAGGAGCCATAACTGTAACGTTGATTATATCGTTCCCCAGAGAGCCGCTCACGGATACGGCCTTACGGATTATATCCTTGAGGATGTCCTCTTGAAGGCTCCGGGGCTCCTTATTACCGTTGACTGCGGCATATCCAACTTTGACACGATAGCCAAGATCAAGGAGCAGGGGATCAGGGTGATCGTAACGGATCACCATACGGTCCAGGACAGACTTCCGGACGCCGATGCCGTTATCTGTGCCAAGAGACCGGACAATACTTATCCCTGTGCCGATCTGTGCGGTGCTGGCGTTGCCATGAAACTCGTCGAGGCCATGGGCAGGGACAAGAGGTTTAAGGTCTATCCGAGTGTATGGAGACAGGTAATAGAACTTTCAGGTATCGCGACCATCGCAGATCTCGTACCTTTGGTAGGCGAGAACAGGACACTTGTAAAGAAGGCATTCCAGAGTATGGAAGAGCCTACGAATATCGGTATCCGCGTCATGAACGAGCTGCTGTTGGACAACGGCAGGAAGCCTGACGAATCCTATATCTCTTTTGTATTCGTTCCGAGGATCAATGCTGCGGGAAGACTATACGATTCCTCTGACGCACTGAACCTCTTCCTTAATGATGACAGAGCCAGGGTCAAGGCGGCGGCAGAAGCACTTTCCAAGCAGAATGACGAGAGGAAGGCTATAGAAGCCCGTGTCTTTGAAGAAGCGAAGGCACAGATAGAGAACAGCAACAGGCCTGAAGAGTGGCTCCTGACCAATACCCGAGGCCCTATCGTGGCTTACGGCAAGAACTGGCATCAGGGTGTCCTCGGAATAGTCGCGGGCAAGCTTTCCCAGCACTTCAGAAGGAGCACGATCGTATTTACGGATGACGGACTCGAAGAAGAGAATATCAAGGGTTCGTCAAGGGCGTACGGTGAATTCGATATATACCATGCCATAGAGAGCGCATCCGAGTATTGTGTTAACTTCGGCGGACATAAGAAGGCGGCAGGAC
>JAILNZ010000144.1 GCA_024691135.1 Clostridiales bacterium | reverse complement strand
GTTCATGAGGATATCTTCCGAGTATGATATCGGCATCTTCAAAGCCGACCCTCCTTAACATGCCGGTTATCCTCTGACGGCGTTCGTCCTTCGTCAGATCCTCGTGTTCGGTAAGGACTTCCTCGAGATTCTTATATACGGTCTTGAGCGGATCCAGAGCGGTATAAGGCTCCTGGAAGATCATCGCGATCTCTTTTCCCCGGATATTCCTCATTTCTTTTTCGCTGAGCTTAAGAAGATCCTTCCCGTCGAAAATGATATTTCCCGACGTGATCCTTGCTTCCTTCGGAAGAAGTCCCGATACCGAAAGCGACGTCATCGTCTTGCCGCAGCCGGAATTTCCGATAAGCCCGAGGATCTCGCCTTTGCGGATATCGAAGGAGACATCGTGCAAAGTCTTCGAAGAATCAGAGCCGAAGTCCAGAGAAAGTCCGTTTACCTTGAGGATGTTGTTTATATAGTTCATTTGTCACCTCTTATTCCCTCGGAGATAAAGTAAAGACCGAGAATATAGATGACGAGCATGAGCGAAGGGAAGATAACGAGCCACGGAGCAGCGGTTATGTAGCTCTGGGCGTCGGATAAGATCTTGCCGTAACTTGCTTTCGGAGGCTGGACCCCGAGTCCCAGGTAGCTCATCGCAGACTCCGACAATGTCATGTTGGCAAGGCCGATGACGATGGCGGGGATTATCTGTGCGAAAGCATTCGGGAAGATGTGGACAGCCATGATCCTTATGGGATTGACCTTGAGGATCCTCGCGTGGAGGATGTAGTCTCGGCCTTTTATCTTTATGACCTCGGTCCTGTAGACACGCGCGAATGTCGGCGCGAAGACAAGGCCCAGGGCCCATATGACGTTAAACAGGGAAGGGCCGCTCACGGCAACTGCCACGAGGGCCAGAAGGATGCCCGGGAAGCACATTACGGAGTTTCCGAGGAGCATTATGATGCGGTCCCAGATCCCGCCGAAGTAGCCCGCGAGCATGCCTGCCACCGTTCCTATCACAAGAGCTACGGTGACACCCGCAAAGGATATGAGAAGCGTATACTTTGAAGCAGACAGGACCCTTGCGAAAACATCCCTTCCGAGATTGTCGGTACCCATAAGGTGCGACATCGAAGGAGCCATCAATTTGGATGCGGAGTTTGTCTTTTCAGGGTCGGGACCTACGCCTAAAAGGCCCAGTATGCACGACAGTACGATGACTAAAAGGAATATGCTTCCGACGATGAAGTAAGGGCTGATCTTTTTTCTCATAGTTCACCCCTGTTCCTGCGAAGCCTCGGGTCGCACATGTTCATGAGTATATCCGCCAGAAAATATATGATGACCATCATGGTCGCAAGATAGAAGACTATTCCTGACAAAAGAGGGAAATCACGTCTTCCGATCGCCTGTAAAAGGAGCCTTCCGAGTCCCGGAAGATTAAAGACCTGCTCTACTATAAGGCTTCCTCCCAGAAGATCCGACAAAACGATCGAGAGCGCAGTTATTACTGACACGTTCGAATTAGGAAGGATATGCTTGAACATTATCTTGATGTCAGACAGGCCGCGGCTCTTGGAAGTCCTTACATAATCATTGTTCTTTTCGGTAAGTATGCTCGCGCGAAGGAACTTGAACGTCATCGCGATCTTCGGTACGGCGATGCAGAATGCCGGAAGGAGCAGACAGTAGAGATATCCGCCGAAGTCTTTGGCAGGTGATACGTATTTGCCGACGGCAAAGTATCCGAAGACCTTGCTTGCCAGAAGTACGCTCAGAAGTGACAGTACAAAAGGCGGGATCGCGAATGATACATGTCCGAATACCGAGAATACCTGATCCCAGAATTTTCCGGGTCTTCTCGAAGATATGACTGCCGAAGGATAAGAAATCACCAGAACGAGGATGAGCGCGAGAAGGCTCAGGCCGAACGTAACCGGAAGCCTCGAGACTATCAGGGATGATACGGATGAATTGAACGATATGGAATTACCGAAGTTGCCCGTAAACGCGCCCTTGAGCCAGGACAGATATCTGAAGGCGAGAGGATCGTTAAGCCCCATCTTCTCTCTTAAGATCTCGACCTGTTCAGGCGTGGCATTAGGTCCCAGTATCGTTTGGGCCGTATCGCCCGGGATCACCGAAAAAGCCGCAAACGTAAAGAGGGAGACAAGAAGGAGCGTAAGTATCAATTCGAGCACTCTGCTCAGAATGTAGGTAATACGCTCCTTCATATCTCCCCCTTAAAGATCTCTTTTTGAGACCATTGTATCATTTATTATCAGCTTTTGAATCTTACCTCGGACATATCCTGGATATACATAGGATAGATAGCGTATCCTTCAAGATCCTTATTTACCACCGTGATCTCCATAGGATCCTGGATATAGCATGAACAGCTGTCCTCAACAAGGAGTCCTAAAAGCTTGTGGTAGAGGCTGATCCTCTCGTCTTCATCAAGTGTCGTAGGGATGCTGTCGATGATCTTATCGACTTCCGGATTATTGTAATTGATGAAGTTATCGGTGCTCTCGGAATGATATCTTGCGATCTCATCCATCGGTGCATAGATAGGTGTGAGGCAGATAACGGTCGTCTCATAGTTCCTGCCTGTGTAGACATCGCTCAGCCAGGAACTCCAGTCGATCTGCTCGATCTCGGCGTTGATGCCGATCTCCTTGAGCTGATCCGCGATCGCAACAGCCGTATCAACATGTACGAGATAATTGCTCGGAACAGTGATCGTCATGTCAAAACCGTTCTCGTATCCTGCTTCCTTAAGAAGGGACTTGGCCTTCTCGATGTCCTTTTTGTAAGTGGAATCGAGGCTCTTGTCATAAGCAGCTCCGATGACCGGATTCATGCCTGTCGTAAGTTCGGTTCCCGCGCCGTCCATCGTGAGATCGATGATCTCCTTCTTATCGATGGCGTAGTTTATAGCTTCTCTTACCTTTGCATTATCGAAAGGTGCCTTTGCATTATTGAGTGCAAAGATCTGGATCATATTGGAAGAACCCGTAACGATATTGAACTTGTCACCTGCCATCTCGGCCTTGTCCTTGGTCATGTGAGGGAAGATGTCGATGCTGCCGTTCTGAAGCTCGAGAAGTCCCGAATCCATGTCTGCACAGATCTTGAAAACGACTTCGTCGAGATAAGGAAGGTCGGAATTCCAGTAATCCTCATTCTTGACGATCGTTACATTCTGTCCCGGGAGATATTCCTTGAACTTGAACGGGCCTGTTCCGACAGGATCAGAACCGATGTCGGCAATGTCCTTAGGGATGATAGCGAAAGTAGCCTGTGACAGGAATTCGCTGTCTGATTCGGAAAGTGTGAGCTTGACCTGGCGGTCACCCGTTTTTTCGACAGAAGTGATGACCTGAAGTGTCTGGATATTCTCCTTAGCCCTGTTTACGGAATAGATAACGTCATCGACCGTCATCTCTGAACCGTTATGGAACTTGACGCCCTCCCTGAGGTCAAAGGTAAATTCCTTACAGTCCTCAGATACGGAGCAGTCCGTGGCAAGCGCCGGCTTAAGTGTACCATCGCTCGAAAACTTATAGAAACCCTCGAAAATATTGAAAAGGATCTCCTTGTCTCCTGCGGCAAGGGCAAGATGCGGATCAAAGATGCCCGGCTCCTGTGTGATGCCGACCGTTACGGAAGACAGTTCCTTTTTCTTATCTTTGTTGCATGCCGCGACTGAAAAGACGGTGCTGACGCACAGTACTGCGGCAATGACGGATCTGAAGATATTTTTTCTGTTCATATCTCAACCTCCAAAGTCTTTTGATTAATAATAGTTTGACAATCAAAATTTGTCTATCGTGCTTTATTTGGGCAAATGCCAAAAAAAACCAATGTGCGCGTATTTTTTTTGTAGAGTACTAATAATTTAGCCTAGATGGTGTATAATACATAAGCACGAATTTTTGATAAGTAGGAGTACATCCATGAAAAAATGTCCTGTATGCGGAGTTATGATGGGTGACAATGTAGCCCGTTGCTCCATGTGTAAATACGATTTCCAGAAAGCTTCCATAGGAGAGGCTGACAAGGCTATAGCCGAGGCTGCAAGCAATCTCGCTGCCAAGGAAGCCGAGACAGTTGCCAGAGCGGCCGAGAAACGTACTGAAGAAGAGAAGCATCTCCTCGAGACGAGAGCACGTATCGAGAGGGAGATCAACGAACTCGCTTCCAAGTACGACGCCGAGAAGGCAAAGCTGGATGAAGAGTATCAGGAGATGCAGAAGATCGCATTGAGCGAGAAGGAACGTCTCGACAGTGAGCTCGAAGTTGCCAGGACAGATCTTGAAGAAGCAAGAAGGATAGCCGCTCAGACCAAGCAGGAGGCTGAAGAAGAGGCCAAGGCGAAGCGCGAGAACGGACAGAAAGAATATGAAGAGATGATCGATCTCGCCAAGAAAGAGCAGCAGAGGATCATCACTGAAGCACAGCAGGAGACGGAGACTCTTGCCGCACAGGTTGAAAAGGAATACGCCGAAGCTATGCAGAAGCGTGACGAGATACTTGCCGAAGCGAGAGAACTTCAGGAATTCGTGGAAAACGCCGATAAGGTCAAGGCTGAAAGAGAAGCAGAGCTCAAGGCTATCGAGAATTCCATCGTCGAGATGAATCAGCAGTATGAAGTCGAGAAGGCAAGACTTGAAGAAGAGGCCAAGAGGATCAGCATGGAGCAGGCTAATGAAGCCATGAGGCTCAAGGAAGAAGCTGATGCAGAGCGACGTGCCATCAATGAAGAAAAAGAAGCGATCATAGCCGATATCGAGCAGAGAAGAGTAGATGCCCAGGCAGAACTCGACCAGCTCGTCGAACAGGCCAAGGGTGTTATCGCGGAGGCAGAAGAAGCAACAAAGACCCGTGACGAGATGATCAAGGTCATCGAAGAAGCCAAGGCTCTCGAAGCACAAAAGAGCGAGATAGAAGCCGAGATAGCTAAAAAGCAGAGTGAATTCGAGGCCGAGTCTGCAGCAAAGAAGAGCGAATTCGAGGCGCAGATCGCCGAGTATGAAGCTCAGGCTACGGAGTGGAGCAAGCAGATCGAGTCCATTAAGAACGAATACGAAGAAGCGCAGAGGATAATCGCAGATTCCAAGAATGCTGAGATCCAGGCAGAGGCTATCGGTCAGGAGATCATCCTTAATGCCGAGAAGCAGGCTGTTTTCCTTAAGGAAGTTTCCTTAAGCGAGAGCGAGAAGGGCAAGATGCAGAAATTAATCGAAGAGAAGGAGCAGCAGATCAAGGATATGGAAGCAGAAAGAGATGCACTTTTGAAAGAGATAGAGAGCATGAAGAAGTCCATTGCCGACGTTGAAAAGAAGCTCAAGGAGGTTCCTTCAGGCGGCGGAACGGTTGCTGTACACGAAGGACCCAAGGAATACACCGTAGCTGTTGTTCCTCATAATGCTAACGGCGAAGTCGACAATAACGGTATCAATAAGGAACTCGAATCCAAGTCCAAGGACGGATGGAAGCTCGTATCCGTTATCAACGACGAGGGCGGCAAGCTCCAGGCTTCTCTCGGAGGAGCAGAGACCAGCACACTTTCTTCCGGCGTCTATACGAGCAAGGAAGACCGTGTGATCCTGATCTTCGAACGTTCAAAAAGCATTTTAAAGAAATAAAGATACAGAAAGGTTAGGTGTACACTATGGATCTCAAGGACATCGCAAAGAAGATCGACAAGGATGATGTTGAGAAGGCAGTAGATACTGTCAAGGATGGAGCGAAGAAGCTCGGTATCAATGACCTTAACGACGTAAAAGAAAAGGTAGACGATATCAAGGATAAGCTCAAGAAGTAATCCGGTCACGATCGAAGTCAAGACTGTCCCGAACAATTTGTCCGGGGCAGTTTTTTTGCGCCCTGAAATCCTCGAAAAGACATACGCGCAACGGCTTGAGCACGGATTTACTTAATTGCACAAAAGAAGATTGCGGCATATTAATTTTTTTGTGGAAATTGACCATTAAAACCTATATAATGGTAACATATTTGTTTTACAAGGAGGAAAGGACTAATGGGAAATTTTTCCGCAGATAAGATCCGTAACATTACACTCCTGGGCCATCAAGGCTCAGGCAAGACCGCGCTTGCCGAAGCGATCCTTTATTGCACAAAGACAATAGAGCGTATGGGTCGTGCGACAGACGGAAACACGACGATGGACTTCGATCCTGAGGAGATCAAGAGACAGATATCGATCAATGCGACCGTTGCTGCCTGCGAATACAAGGACAGCAAGATCATCATCATCGATACTCCCGGTGATTTTGACTTCCTGGGTGAAGAGATGTCAGGTATCCGTGTTGCTGACAGCGGCATCGTATTGATCTCCGCGAAAGGCGGTACATCGGTAGGCTCCGAGAAGGCTATCCGTTTGCTCAACAAGAAGAACGTTCCGTTCCTTTTCTTCGTTAACAGGATGGATGAGCCGAACGCTGATTTCGACGGCGTTATCGAACGTATGAGAAACCGTTACGGACCGAGCGTTATCCCGCTTTCTCTCCCTATCATGGAAGACGGTAAGATGATGGGTATCGTAGACGTCATGAATCGTAAGGCATTTTCCCTCGATGCAAAGACGGGAGCTACTAAGGAAATACCGCTTCCTGATTCCTTCAACGCAAGGATCGATGAACTTCAGGATGCAGTCAACGAAGTAGTTGCAGAGTCTGATGATGCATTGATGGAGAAGTATTTTGCAGGTGAGCCGTTCACGGAAGACGAATTCAGGCACGGTGTACATGCCGGTTTCAGAACACAGAGACTGCATCCTATCTATTGCGGATCTGCTTATATGAATTGGGGTGTCGATTTCCTCCTTAACTGTATTTCAAAAGACACACCTCCGGCAGGACGCAAGCCGGTCCTCATGGGAACACTCCCTGACGGTTCCGAGATCGAGGTAGAGTGCAAGGTCGAAGATCCTCTTGCAGCATTTGTATTCAAGACGATCGCTGACCCGTTCGTAGGACGTATCAGTATCTTTAAGGTAAACGCAGGTGAGATCAAGGCTAACTCCGTTGTATATAACGCAACGAAGGGCAAAGAAGAGAGGATCAGTAACCTCTTCTTTATGGTCGGTAAGAAGCAGATCCCTACGGATAAGGTTACAGCAGGTGATATCGGATGCGCAGCCAAGCTCGCCATCACACAGACGAACGATACGCTCTGCGACAAGTCCAGGATCATCGAGATGCCTAAGATCTCATTCCCTACACCATGTCTTTCGATGAGCATCTCGCCTCTGAAGAAAGGTGAAGAAGATAAGATCATGGGCGGCCTTACAAAGCTTTCCGATGAGGATCCTGTATTCAAGGTAGAGACGAATCCTGAGACCAAGCAGATGGTAATCTCGGGTCTCGGCGAATCCGAGATCAAGGTATTGATCAGTAAGCTCAAGGCTAAGTACAACGTAGATGCAGAGCTCGGCGCTCCTAAGGTTCCTTACCGTGAGGCTATCCGTAAGAAGGTCAAGGTTCAGGGTAAGCACAAGAAGCAGTCCGGCGGTCACGGCCAGTACGGTGATGTCTGGATCGAGTTCGAGCCTTCGGATTCCGAAGAACTCATCTTCGACGAGAAGGTATTCGGCGGTGCAGTACCGAAGAACTTCTTCCCTGCAGTTCAGAAGGGACTTGAAGAAGCAGTCAAGAAGGGCGTTCTCGCAGGCTATCCTGTAGTTAACCTCAAGGCAACATTGGTAGACGGTTCTTACCACGATGTAGACTCATCGGAAATGGCATTCAAGATCGCAGCTTCACTCGCTTTCAAGGCAGGTATGGAACAGGGCAATCCGATGCTCCTCGAGCCTTATTCAACAGTAGGTGTCCATATCCCTGAAGATAAGCAGGGTGACATCATGGGTGACATGAGCAAGAGAAGAGGAAGGATCATGGGTTACGGTACCGACGAAGACGGTGCAACAGTTGTTTCCTGTGAGGTTCCTACGGCAGAGATGGCAAACTATGCTACTGACCTTAAGTCGATGACGCAGGGCAGAGGCTGGTACACCATCGAGCATGTAAGATATGAGATGGCTCCGCCGGAAGTTGCCGAGAAGGTAATCGCCGAGAGCAAGGCCGAAGAAGAGTAATCTGAAGTTTATCCATCTTCATTCTTTACCTCTTTGGATCGAAAGGTATATATTGACGGGGCTGACCTTAAAACGCGGTGAAGGATCACTGCAAAGCGGGGGTCAGCCCCTTTAGTACCATAAAAGTGTAATTGTTAGAGAGTAATTAACTCCGACAGTTGCACTTTTTCTTATAATACGGGGAGTAATTGGCCTGACGTACAGTCCCTTGGATCAAGCATCCGTCAAATAAACAGTCAGCCAATCCCCTTATTATATGCATTCGATTAAGCAGGTAGGGATCAGCTCCCGCGTAACCAACTAAACTGAATGGTAATAAGTGTGGCTTGGAACAATTACTAATTCAGATTTAGGAGGTATCACATGATCAGCGTAGGAATCGATGTTTCAAAAGGAAAGAGCACTGTCTGTATTCTTAAGCCGAACGAAGATTTTGTCTGCAAACCTTTTGAACTGCTTCACTGCAAAGAAGATCTGGAGTTATTAGACGAACTCCTCCAGAAATTGGATGGTGAAGTAAAAGTTG
>JAILNZ010000126.1 GCA_024691135.1 Clostridiales bacterium | reverse complement strand
CTTAAAACTTATCTATCGGGAGTATATTCCTTGCTGTAGTAGGCTCTTACGATACCGCCGGACTCGCCAACAGACATATAGTAGATGCCTGTCATCTTTGCGGAATCATATACATCCTGACTTACCTTGAGCTTCTCACCGCTGTCTGTAATGAGACAGTAAGTATAATCCCTGGTATCGTTCGAGCTGTTATGCGTAACGTCATATGTCTTCTCGACTATGTTATATTCCTTTATCGTCAGAGCTTTTGTTGAATTCGCATGTTCGTTCTTCTCCGAGCTTGCTGCTGAATAGGCGATAAGACTGAAAAGCAAGGTCATAAAGCAGGCCGCGCCCACCAGGACCAGGCGGCTTTGTACGTTCTTTCCGTCCGCATCTTCGCGTTTGCCGTCAAGGAAATAAATGACCGCTCTGATGATCCCTGCAAATCCGAAAACGGCAAGGACGATGCATGCGTATTTCATGACCTTCAGGATAGAAAGGTTATATTCGATATTGGCCTGCCTGTCAGCTTTAATGAGTTCATCAGTCAGGACTATCCTGCCGTCATCAGATCTTACGATCTCTATGTTTGTCCTTCCCGATGTGTCAGCCGCTTTCTGCTGATAGGCAAAATAGGCAACAAAGACGCCGAGTGCGATACAAAGAAGACCGATGATGACAAGTACTGCATTATTTACTCCGGAACTTTTCTCCGCGCAATAATCAGGATCGGTCGACTCGACATAGATCTCACGCACCTCGCCGACACGGACATTGACAGATGAAGGATTATGGACGGCTTCATCATAAGAGGTATAGATAGTGCCGTTTACGTTATATTGATATACCGGAGAACAGACCATGAACCCCTCATCCATAGAATACTGGTAACCTACACATTCAGCCGGTACTTTCTTGTTATATGTTCTTCCGTGAAGTCCGAATCCCGTCGTTGTTGCGATCAGGAAAGCAATACCTGTAAAGATGAACATGAAAGGGAAGATTATCGCGAGAAAGTTCACGTCCTGAAGTTCCGGCATGACATTTTTGGCGACCGCCGCCGCTACTCCGCCAAGTCCGAACATCGTGATAAGTATGAGCGTGCCTCTTTGGCTCTTACTCTTGGATGAGAATAGCGAGACAAGGCCCAGTACGGCAAATAGTCCGAAGAAAGTACCGAATGCCGCAGCAACATTATTCTTGCTCGCGAAAAAGACCATAAGGTATATCGCCAGAATGAAACATACGATAATAAGGATACTGATGATCTTGTTCGGCAAAGATCCGTTCTTGAAATCCTCTTTGAACCCTCTTAAATATGCCTTGTTATGCTCCTTGATCTCATACTGCATCTCATCTCTTTGTGCCTCATCAAGATCCTGGATCGGGATCGTTGAAAAGGTATTATCCTGACTGCATCTCATAGTTCCTTCTCCCTTGTTCCAAACATATCTTGATTGTATCACATACGGATCGGGGTGAAAAAGGATGCCGGAAAGCAGAATAAGAGGCTTATATGATCATTTGATCTTCTTGAATATGGAGTACTCGGCCCAGCTGTACTGGGACATATATTCGCCCTGGTAGGAATTGAGGATCGTGCTGTCACCTTCAAGATATTTGAAATAGTCGCATTCGATGAGCTTCGGATTGATACCGATCTGACCTCTCTGTCTGACAAGTACGTTCTCGCAGCCAAGTTCGCTGAAGGTATTGGTGAGATCCTGCCTTAATTTCTTAAGATAATCCTGACGGTCTGTTCCGAAATCGTCGTCAGCCCAGATCACCGCGATGATCTCGTTGATGGAGCACATTGCACCTCTTCTGTCGATCAGATAGGCAAGGAGCTCTTTGGATTTTTTGTATTTGAACTTGACCGGTTCGCCGTTATGGTAGACCTCAAAATTACCGAATGTAACGGCCTTGAGCATTCCTGACTCGAGGACTTCGCCATACCTTAATGTCTCAAGTGCTTTCTTTATCTTGTCGGGAGTGACAGGCTTCATTATGTAAGCTGATGCATAAAGGGAGAAGGCTTCACCCGTAAAGTCGCCGTAACCGGTGACGAATACGATGTTTACCTTGGTGTTTACTGTCTGGATGTTCTTAGCCAGAGTTATGCCGTTAACACTCCTCATCTCGATATCGAGGAAGGCGATATCACAGCCGTGCCTTCCGACAAAGACCTCGGCCTCATCAGTCCTTCTGAATGCATTTATGGTCTCGTTAGGGAGATTCACCTGTATAGCGGATACAAGAGCCTCTAACGATAACTTCTCATCATCTACTGCAATAATGATCATCTGTCCGGTCTCCTTATTCCTTGGCAGCGGTCGGTGTTACGGTCATGCTGACATCAGAAGGTTCAATGTCATCCTTCTCACCCGGCAATTTGGGAACCGTTATGACCGCCGTAGTTCCATTACCCTTGGATGAGAAGATCTCCAGTTTTCCGTTTACTCTTTTCTCGATCCTGAGGCGGACATTATCTATTCCGATGTGGGAACGTCCGTCATTATGATGATATTTGCCTGTATCAAAACCTGCACCGTTGTCGATGACATAGATATAGAAGTTATCCCGGTCTTCTATGGTCCTTATGATGAGCTTGCCGCCGTTCGGACTTTTCGCAATACCGTGCTTTACAGCGTTCTCGGCAAGAGGCTGGACTGCGAGCATCGGGATATGGAAATCCGAAGGACCAATATCATATTCGATCTCAAGGTCGTCGTCAAAACGGAGCTTCTCGAGATCAAGATAGTTCCTGACATGCTCGAGCTCCTTGCTGAACGGAGCGAGTTCGTTCGTTACCAGAGAATCGATATTAGCCCTCAGATAGCTCGAAAAGATGTCAATTGCCTTCTGGGCAAGCTTGGAGTCCTTGGCGCAGAGGTAATAGATGATGTTTAGCACATTAAATACAAAGTGCGGCTGCATCTGGGTAATGACCATGTTGAGCTGGAGGTTCTCTATCTCTTCTTTTTTCTCCGCTATGACCTTGTTCTGGGACAAAAGGACCATATTCTGCTGGAGGACTTTCTTATTCAGTTCGTTCTCCGAAAATGATATGCGGATGTTGTTTACGATGAAGATTATTATGAGCGATATTGCCATACCGATATTGGTAAGACCAAGTCCCGGCTTCAGGATGACCTGAAGGATGACCATTGAGAAGGGGATGGTGATGTAAAGAAAAAGGCTTATGATCTGCTTTATGTTGAATCTTTTTGAGCAGACGATGATCTGAATGACAACAAGGGTAAAAAGGACCGCCGAGAGGGCGATAGCAACCATATAATATGATCCCCTGTGGTAGACATTATGATCGTCTGTGTAGTAGTACCAGTGAGTGTACTTTGCGGAGATCACGCAGCTCAATGCCGAGAAGAATGCAACGAAATAGGTGATAAGAGAGATAACGCCGGAACTTCTTTTCGAACCGGACAGGTGCTTAACGTAAGTAACGAATAAAGCGACCATCAGGTACTGCAGGATCAAAGTGGCAAGCATTGAGATGCCGAATGTGATATGAGCCCGCTTATCATCAATACCTTGACTCATTACGATGCCAATGTCGAATGTCAGTGCCGCAGCAGTAACGAACTGCATGGTACACATGGTTACATCGGCGTTGGTGTTGATTTTCCGCACAAGGAAAAAGTATATTCCGATACCGGAACATATAAGGATTCCCCAAATCTCAAAAGCAGCCAGTAAGTACTCTATCGTCATTTTTTATTTCCTTCAGGCCTAGGCATCTGTGCAACTTCATCCGGTGTAAGGATCCTCGAACCTCTGTAGACGAAGAACGATACATCCACTATAAACATAATAACACTAATTACTATCATCAGAGGAGTATAGTTGTCACACATTACCACCGGAGTGGTCATATCTTCCGTAAGGAAGAATATCAGGAGTACGATAACGACCAGGATGATCTCAAGAGCTATGCCCAGATTGACCTTGAGTCTGAACTTTCTAAGCTTCTTCTTGATATCATCTCCATAAGCGACTATAGCCATTGCATCGGCTCCGTCATAGCCATATCCGTTATATATGTTTCCGGCCTTGCGTGCTGCCGCAGCCTGCCTGAACTTGATACCCGTCTTTCCGAACGGGAGTACGATTATAACGCAGAAGACCGTACAGATAAGATTAAGGAATCCCCAGGAGTCAGATCCGAAAGGATGCCCTACCGCATTCAATCTCTCGATCACTGAAGGTTCTTTGTCTTTTCCGTCATCGTTTTTGCCGTTTTGGCCGTCCGTACCGAATATAACGGAAGAGTCCACAGGCGTTGCCTTACAGAAAACGACTATCCTTCCGTTCGTAATAGCCGACTCACATGTCGAGAGTGCTACGATCATAGCGGGATTTCCTGACTTCTGGAGATCGTCCAGGACAGATACGCCTTCCGATTCAAATAAACAGATCGTCTCTTTCTCGGAATCGGTCAACTGCTTGGAGTAGTCGGAATTGGAGAGTATATAATCGATACGCTCGCTTATACCGAGGGCATCAATATCATAGATATTATCATCATAAGCATCAGTCATCATCTCAGCGAAAACTTCGAGCTTATAATATCTGCCGTCCGCATAGAGCCAGCCTTCCATATGGGAATTGAAATAATCTTCGTCTTTATATTTCTCAAGATCGCCGAACATGGCACCATTATCCATGTGGTGACCGAAGATGACATTATAAGGATCGCTCAGATCTTCCGAGTTCTCCGTCTTCATATATATGGCACCGGTAATGCTGGATTTACCGTAAATATCCTTGGATGCATATTCCAGGTCATCTTCACCCTGGACGAAAGGATAATCGATATTCGTGTCATAGATCGTTATCCATCCTCTGGAATCCGGGTTTAATTCTTTGAGTTTATTGAATCCGTCCTGATCATAATCACTTCCGTTGCCGTTTCCGTCATCATCGGAGGCAGGGACAGGCTTATACTGCTTAAGTTCATAGGATGAGAAAGCATGCCTGTTGATATAGAACGAATCGTAAAGGGAATAGGCGGCAAATAAGATAATGACCGTGGCAACAACGGCTACGAGAATCTTCATAACCGTCTCTATGATCTTAACTATGCCGCATACAGTCTTCATCTTATGCCCCTACTATTAAATAAATGATTACAGGTTATTACGCCTTATTACCGTGACTACCGATCCTTTGATCTCTTTTTCAGTTACGGTGCCGTAATAACGGCTGTCTTCTCCGCCTTCTCTTTTATCTACCAGGATGAAATATTCACCCTTCGGAACTGTTTGAGGAAATTCCTCATATCCCTCATAACGCGGGGTTGTATAGAATATCTTCGGTTCGTTTATAATGTTGCCGTTAACTACGAGTTTAGCTTCATCGGTGATATCAACGGTATCACCTCCGACGGCTATGACCCTTCCGAGATAGATAGTGTCATTTTTCTTTATGATAACGACTTCGTTGATGTCATATTTATTGTCCCAGCGGAAGTAGAGAAGAAGATCTCCGTAATCGATCCTGGGATTCATATCGTTTGAAGGAGCCTTCATGATCCCGAAGACAACTCCCAGCATGAGCCATACGATGACCAGGATGATCAGTATGCTCAAGAGTGAAAAGTGGAGCGATCTCATCTGGGAACCGGCCTTGCCGATCGTCTTCTGCGCATTGAAAGCTACAGAATTCTCCTCATTCCTTTTCTCTGCAGGATTAGTATTGTCGCTCATATGGCTACCTCTTAACTCGCTGATGTTTTAAAGAAGGTACGGATGCAAATGTCTTGCATCCGCACCTCTTTATTACATTTTAACCGATGATCTCAATGACCGGATCATTGATCTGGTCAGGAATCTTCCTTCTTTCTCTTAGTAGTACAGACTACCATGAGTCCTACGCCGAATCCCAGGAGGATTATGAACGGAACTACTGCAAGTACTACACCGGTAGGTGAGATAAGTGCGAGAGTGTTCGTGAAAGTAATATCATAATCTGTTCCTGCCGCTCCGACAGTTGTACCGTTGACCTCGACAGCCGTGTCACCGGTCGTCTCCTGATAGTTAACGAGCTTATCGGTAATGTTCGTGTCGGCACCGGTAGTCGTTACCTGATAAGCTGCTGTTGAGACGTTGTTGGTCTCGATAATATCTACTACGGTTCCGCAAGGGATACCTGTGTAGGATATCGATTCGCCGTGAGCGAGATTTGCCGTAACGCTGTCCGTCATTTCGACAGGATCTGAAGTGAGGGAAGATACGAGGTTGAAAGATCCCGTTACACCAGCGTCCTTCGTGAATACGAAAACAAACGGGAATGCATTGCTCTCGTGGCTCGAATCGTTCCTGAGTTCCTTGGTTACGGTTACATTGTACGTGTAGTAAGAATCTGCCGTGAGGGAATCCGTCTTGACAAAACCTTCAGTCTTTACGGCATCTTCAACAGTATCAGTGGTTGCATCATCGCGTCCGTCGATATTGTTATTGTTCTCGAAAAGAACATAACCGTAGATCTTATAGCCCGGATCCTCATCAGCCTTTGCATCTCTTACATAAACATCAAGATAGCGTACTTCTGCAATAGTACCGTCTGTTACGCCGTTGGCTTCTTTAGCGGCACAGGTCTCGGTGATCTCATAGCGGTAAACACCGGCACCAGGGAAAGTTACAGAAGAAAGATCAATGGTGATGTCTTTCCTGTTAGCCTCGCCTGCTGCTGAAGCGTTGATCTTCTCAGTCGAAGACCAGGAGATCGTTTCCGTTATCGCAGCTCCCGCAGGACCTTCCTGGGTCGTAGCAGATACTCCGTCCTCATCCGTGACTACCTTCTGTGCATCGATACCTGCTATTGTATAGCTGTACGATACATTAGGAGCGTAAACTTGTGTGGTTGTCGGATTATAACCGGTAAGCTCCTTTTCGATGATAAGGGTAGAAGTGAGTTCGGCTGCCGGATCCTTATCTCCGATGACATTGCCGTTTCCGTCGATGTTTTCAGTCGCCAGCGAGGTCAATCCCATCGTTGCAACTACGGCTATGGCAATGCAGATGCTTGTCATTTTTCGTAATATACGTTTCATAATTGGTTCCTCCTCATCCAATTTAAAATCTGATTTGAGTTTTGTAAAAAATCTGTTACTTCTTTTATATCATCCGTTTAGGGACAGATAGGGGACACTTTACGCCGTTTTTTGCCCTTCGCGAAAAAGTGTCACAAATTATTCATACTTTGTTCTTATCCGCCCTCCTTTTCTTCTTCCACAAGCCTTGTATCATAACGCCGGCAAGACAAGCTGTGGAAGATATCATCAGGATTAAACGGATCCTGCTGTCGTCTTTTACATCCGTTGGCGCTACGACCGATGCCTCTTTGTTAGTAAATGTTATCGTTATATCCGTATTTGCCGATATAAAGCCTGTTGTATTACTGTTGTCACCGGCCAGGACGTCGCCGTCTGAGGTGACTTCGTATCTTGTATCATAGTGAGCGGCAGCATCCGTATCTTCGGTGATGTTTATCTTCATGCCCTTGTGAACAGTGAAGACAATAGAATCAGTACCGTCCGTCACAGGCGACAGTGTGAATTCCGCTACGCCGTTCGAATCGGTAATAATATCATCCGAGGTGTCATCCGGAGTGCCGTTATCCGTCAAAGTGTAATTAGGAACAGCGGCGTTATCCTGCTTCAGCTGAGCCGTGAACGTAAAGTCTCCGCCTCTGCCGTCAACTTCCTTTTCGACCGTTACATCGACTTTCTGTCTTATATTGGTGAAGAGGACATACTTATCTGTGGTTACTGCACTAAGCGTTAACGAAGTTCCGTCTGTCTCGCTTCCGAGATGATCCTGATCGTCTCCCGTCTTATAGGTAGTAATATAACGGTCATCCGTTGTCTCAGTGATCTCGACATTCGTGTTCCTCGGAACATACAGTAATGCAGTCTGGTTATTGACAAGTGTAAACTCCAGCTTACCCTGATCATTCGTGCCGCTGGTTCCGTATACATTGGACAGCTGGACCGGATCACCGTTACTGTCCGTAAGAGTAGCGGTAAAGAGGAAACTGTTGATCCCGTAGTCATTACTGATCGTCTTCTTGACCGTGATGCGGTGCATCTTCGGATTGACTACTGTGATCGTATAAGTATCTGTTCCTGAGTCGTAAGAAACCGATACATTGTCAGATATATCATTCACATTAGCAACAACCTTGCCGCCGGTTCCCGTACCGCCCAGGATCTCGATATCCACAGGAGCCTGAAGCTTCGTGTAACGGACACCTGCATGGTCCGGCATGGCTGTCTCTGTAAGCACATACTGACCTACATAAACTTCGCCTTCCCATACAAGACCTGTTCCGGAAGCCGAGAACTTTGTTCCCTCGAAAACACCGGGGAATGTAAAGTTCGCACTGTCCAGATAATTGAAAGGAACATCATCGTCTACGACAACGAGTCGGATATTCCTGGTTATTGGTGTATTTGTAAAGATGACTTCCGTATCATCATTTACTTCAAACTTAAAGACCTTCTCATCAGCGTCTGTATCGGTAACAGAAGAACCGTCGGAGACCAACGTACCGTTTGCTACAGTCGTAAAGCGCTCATCCTCATCACGCTCAGTGATGATCAGCGTTGAACCTGTCGGGATGCCCTTGATCTTCCATACGCCGCCGTTATCTTCGTCCGCACCGCTTGTTATCGCCATACTGTCAGGATCTAATGTATAACTTATATCTTCGCCTGCAGGGAGTATGACCTCAGCATCAAAAGTAAAGTTTTCAGGATCCATTGTATCAGGGAGCAGGACCTTGCTGACCGTTACGTCGGCAGTCTTGCGGGTATTGGTATAGATCACCGTACCGCCTGCATAAGTATCATTCCAGGTAAGCCTCCTGTTTGCATCATCAGTGGTCAGCACCGCATTAGTAGTATAAGCAGCGACTTCCATTCCGAGATCATACCTGGAAGTATAATCATTCTCAGTTACGGAGAGTTGGAGGTTCTGGAAACTGAAATTACCGAATTTGCCGTTATCCGGATTTGCGGAGACCGTGTTCTGCCAATACCAGCTTAAGACGGTATCGTTGCCGATCTTAGTATCCGGATCACCATTCGTGTTTTTCTGCCATTTGCTTACAGTCATCTTCAGATAAGGCCTGTCGACTGTCTGATTCTGTTCTGTCACGATCTTCAGATACTGATTATGCTTTAACGTAAAACTGCCTGAAAGATTGGGAGTGCTTTGAGCCGTATTGCTGCTTATGGTTCCTGTAGTCGGATTACCCCATTGATATCTTCCGCCCCTCCTCTGGGAGTTGGTGTAACTGAAACTTCCGCTGAACATGACAGTAAAGATGAAGTCCTCGGTCTGATCTCCCGGCGCAGGAACATCTTTCCATACATAGACCGTGCTTGCTTCGGCATTGGCGGACCAGATAGCATATAATGTCTTATCTCCGTCTGTCGAAGACTGGAAGAATGCCGTCAGGTCACTGATCGTCCAATTACCTGTCGTATAAGCAGGTGTCGAGGTAGCAGGATCAAGATCCTTGTCTTCATCCCAGCCGATAAGCTCCCAGCCGATACGGGTACTTGTGCTTGGCAGATCATAGCTTGTAGTTCCGACGTTCTGATAATAAACAACACCGTCAGTTGTCTCGGAGAACATGATCTCTCTTGTAGCTCCGCCTGTGTAATTATCATCAAGGATCAGAGTATGAGGTGCTTTCTCGGCGGTAAAGGTTATTACAACGCCTTCAGGATCAATTACTAATCCCTGATCTGTAAAACTGAAATCTTCATTATTAGGAATACGATTGTAATTACCGGTAAGTGTCCTGGAGACAGGATTTGTAATTCCGAGCTTACTGTCCGCAGTAAGCCAGTAGCCTGTTCCCAATGTATTTGTTCCGCTTATGGTGATCTGTTCGCCTTCGCCATATGGGATTACAAGCTTAATGGATTCACCGTCTGCAAGTGTGATGCTCTGATTCGGGTTCAGGGCGATACGGGAGAACGAACCGTCAGCCTGATTAACGACACGGATAATCTGATCCGTTCCGTTTATCTTGAAGGTAACGGGACCGACACCTGTATCATTCTTTATTGTCATATATACTGCAGGTTCCCAAACTGCATAAAGTGTATGTTCCTCACCGGGGGAAACGGAGATGACCGCATCAGCAGGGAAGTCAGGAATAAAGTCCGTATCAGGACTATCCAGATCGAAGCCGATCAGGATATATCCTTCGGTATGCTTAAATACGTTGATGCCTGCAGGATCAAGCTGTTCTCCTGTTACCTCGCTCTCGGTAAGAGTCGTGGCATATCTGTACAGATGAACTGCAGTATTGGACTGGTTATCACCGAAGTAGATGCATGTTCCGTCAGACCAATAGTGACCCGGCCATGTCCATACAGGCAGGGAACTTATAGAGCTGTCAATGTAGCCTGTGCCGACATTTTGAGCATCCTTACTTGCGTCGATCGTCAGACCGATGACATCAGGTCTTCTGTATGCTTCATCCCTGCGCTGATATACGGCCTGCATGTGGATGACCATATTTGCATCAGAGTAAGCTGCTTTTACCGTCAGATCCTGACCTGCAGTATAATAGACACCCGGTTCCAAAGGAGTATAACGGGGTTTTCCTGCAATGGTCTCAACCATTACTATCTGCCAGCCGAGGAACTGATAATCAACATAACCTGAATCTTCAGGGCCTACGCCGTTGACCATAACGGATGCAGGTTCCTGCATGGCCTGTGTCTTGGCACCGTCTGAATATTTGGATGTCCCGTCCAAAGGATCTGTCCAATCCTCAAGATTAGCAGTGATGTAATCGTTATTATCAGCATAATATTCTGTGGTATAGAGAATGCTGTAACCGCCGTCCAAACGCCATCCGGCTACCAAAGTAGTCTCGTGAGAAGCCGGCTGGGAGAAATCATAAGGAGTATTCTGGCGGACACCATCGACAACCTCGTACCATGCAAGGAATACATACTGTTCACCGCTTCTTAATCCGCGGTATTTTTCTGTGGAAACATATGTAGCTTCCCACTGAGCACGTGGCAAAGCAGTAAGTTCAGGGTCTCTTGCCTGACGGAGACCTACCTGATAGACATAGTAATCATAGAATGCAGACAGCGATGCTTCAGTATCTCTGATATAGACAGCATTACGTGCATCGGCACCGAGTTTTCCCTGTCCGCCTTCCTGATTGGATCTGTAGATATATACATAACGATATACATCATCAGGATCCATCTGAGCAGCTTCGGCATCACTTACTTCAACATAATTACGCTCAAGGTTATCGTAACTTTCGATAGTCTGTGTAGCCGCGTTATCAAAGTATGTGGCATAACCATTCTTCTCCAAAGGATCAAGCCCCATCGCATCTAATTGTGCTGATGTAAACCACGTATAATCGATATGATCAATAACACCGCCATTAGGATTTACGTTAATGGGATATTCGACCAATGACCATTTAGCATATACTATCTTACCCGGATCAGGCATGGTCTCATTTGCAAAAACAAATGGTACAATTCCACTCGCGTCTTCATACCATCCATCAAAATAGTAATCGCTATTTGGTGCTGCAGGAGCAGCGGTATTACTGTATGAAGCAAGACTTTGTTCATAAGGTATATCAGCGAAAACCTGCGGTTCGGGTTCATTAACCGCAAGCGAATCCGGATAGTTGGCTGAAAATGTAAAATCGTAGGAGTTACGGGAATAGTAGAAATCAGCAGCATAATTATTGTTTGTACTGCTGTTCACTCTGTCAATACTTTTAAACCCGGTATATGCGGGAGCGCTCTGCTGAGTTATGTCCGTATTGCTGGATCTTGCCGTAAAACTATCAGCCAGATAGAACGTCCTTCCATTTCTCGTAACTACAGTTGCTTGAGAATAATCTACTCCATCAAGTGTTTCAAAATAAATATTGTAAGTCCAATTGTTAGGTCTGTTCGTTCTGTAACTGGCAATAAGGAAATTACCATCAGATGATCCCGTATAGCCAAGGATGTTCTCGTTCATAATGGAGACAACGCCTTTAACAGTATCATTGTGTCCGGCGCTGCCATACAATCCTGAATTAGCCATCAGCCACCAACCGGAAAGATATCGGTTATTATTCGGGAAATAACTGTAAGCCGGCCAAACATCGGAAACATCCGCTCCGTAGTTTGCTGTTATAACGTAATAATAGTAGCGATATCCGCTATAAACCTCAGAACCAATTAAAGCATTATTGTAACTACAGATAGCTGATAACTGTGTCGTACCGGAATTATCCCAATTTATTCCGCTTCCACCGGTGCAATAGGACTGCCATGTGATAGTTGCCGGCGGATAAAAAGTACTGTTGAGAGTAGGCACTAAGAAGTTTCCTGTTTCCGTTCCGTTATTATTTACCTGTCGTCTGGCGAAGATAAACTTCAGATTATAGGTAATACGGTCATAGTAAACATTCAGAACTGTACTTCCCTGGGCATCAACTTCTGTTGCAGCATCATAGGATCCCAATTGGAAACCGGTAAAATCTCCATTAGGATTAGTTGTTGCAAAATTGCGGTCAGCAGCAGTTGTACTGACAATATAACTGTTTCCGTTAGAAACGTAATCAAAATCTCTTTCAAAATATGTATAGTAATCGTATGTCTTTGTCGTAGCATCTGCAGCATCGGTTACTTTTTGCTTCCAGATTACAACCTTATATGTTGTTGTTTGATTCGGAATCCAATAAGCATAGAATTCCAATTCATCAAGAGCATCATAGACTTTGATCTTTCCACCGGTTACTTCGTACTCCATAGGATTTCCTACTGAGAAATTCTGAGCATTAAGGATATTACCGGATCCGTCAGTTACCTGATAACCTGTGCCGTCAGGACCTGTATACCAACCGCCAAAGGAATAACCATTCCTGGTAGTTGTAGGTAAAGTAGTTAATGCGTATTCATCTCCCTGAGCCTCATCGCTGGTGAAAACAAGCTGAGGTCCTAAGAACAATGCGCCGTTTCCGCTCGCTCCGATATTGAAATTTATATAACGCGCCTGAACGAAGAAAGGATAGAGATCAACAGTCTTGGCACCGACGGTAATGTATTTACCGTCCTTGCCAGGGTCAATGATCTCCTGATTGTGAGAGTCGATAGTTCTGATCAACGTCCACTCAGGATCCTGCTCTGTTCCGGTGTTTTCTTCCCAACCGATGAATACAACGTGTACCGGATCGTTGCTGGGAGCTTTAATATCACTTACCTTGACATCAGTATGATTACTGTTGCCGATAACGATGAGCTTACGGGAAAGCAGAGTCTCAGCCGTTGTCTCACCACGTACTCCGAGGTGGAAGTTAACGAAATAGTAGTTGCTGTAGATAGGTGCGAGGTAAACATGAGCGCATCCTTCGGAATCAACATCAGTACTTGTGCCTGAGACACTTCCTACTGTCCAGTTGATGGCTGTGATGGAATTATCTGAATCCCTGACCTCACTTATCGTAACAGTCTTATCAAGTTCGACACGTGCAGGGTCTGTTACAGACCAGCTGTATGTGATGATCCCGGAATATGTGTTGTTCGATGGATCATAAGTTACGGTATCCGCCGACTTTTCAACGGTATACCATCCGTAGAAATATGTTGACTGAGTGTTCAGCGGTGCCTCGATGGATTCGAGCTTGTCACCGTCACAAACGATCATCGATACCTGCTTATTGCCGGCAAGAGGATCGTCAGCTTTGTTACTAAATTCATAAGGGGAAGAAGAGTAATAATATATACCTTCATTATTAACCGGTTCATAGTTTTCGGAGACAGGAGAGATGAAGTGGAACTGAACTCGTGGAGTAACTACGTCTCCGCCTTCATGTTCGATGATAACGTAAACGCTGAAGTGCTCTGCCTCAAATTCGACATTGCCGTCAGTTACGACAGCATCGATCTTCTCGATACTCTCATCTTCGATATCAACAGGTGCGCCGCTTGCCGCAAGCTCGTCCGGAACGTAGATGACCTGAGTATCATCAGGACTTACTTCACCGGAAGTGACAGATATCTTCAGAGGTTCGGAAGGCTGCCATTCATTTCCATCCTTATCGAAAACCTTGATGTCGTACGCAGCGATGACATTGGCTCCGCTTATATCAACGTCAACTCTTTCAGCCGTTACGACGACATCTGAAGGAAGAAGACCGGATACGACGATATCTTCGCCTTCAGCCTGAACTTCGCGCCATTCAAGGACGGTGTCCTGATCTTCAGTCTCATCTGCAAATACGGTACGGATGGAATCCATGAACTGTCCTGTCACGTCGCAGGTCACGAAAAGGGACAGGGTCATCGTAGCAGCCAGTACGGTTGCTGTAACCTTTTTGAGTAATAGGCGATAATCTCTTTGTTTCATATCCGTGCCCTCATTACACAGCTATCCCAATCTTACAAACCAATCTTAGCAGACGTCCGGGGACAGAACGGGGACAAAAAATACTTATAAATATCTGAAATTATTAATAATTTGTAAACAATCGGCTGAAAAACAGTTTGTTATAATACCTTTCAGTAGCTTTATAAGTCTTTAAAAGGAGGACAGATCATGTCCGGTGCGATCGGTGATTACAGGAAAATGGTGGAACAGCCATGGGGCAGGATGTTCTATGATCTGATATTCAGACAGTTGGATATTCCGGGTGATAAGAGGCTCAGGATACTGGACTTCGGAGCAGGTTTTTGCCTGACGGCAGGCCACTATGCCAAGGACCACGATGTAACGGCGGTCGAACCCGAAGAACAGATGTGTGCTCTTCGTGTGGAAGGTGATTATGAGCTGATCAACCGCGGAGCAGACTATCTCGGGACTGTTGAAGACGATTCGGTCGATGTCGTCATCTGTCATAATGTCCTTGAATATGCGGAAAACAGGGAAGAGATATTAAGGCATCTTTTAAGGATCGTAAAGCCTCACGGGATACTGTCGATAGTCAAGCATAATCTTCTTGGAAGAGTCATGGGAAGTGCCGTTTTAGCTGATGATCCCAAGACATCGCTGGATCTTCTGAATGAAGAAGATGAAAGCAGCATGTTCGGGAAAAGAAGCGTATATAGTAATGAATTCCTTTTCGAGCACTTGTCAGAAAAGATGGACCTTTCAGAGGTCTACGGGATAAGGACATTTTTCGGGCTGTCTTCAAATAATGAGATCAAGTACACGGATGACTGGTACAGCGCGATGCTCGAACTGGAGATCAGGGCGAGCGGCATGGAGGAATTCAGGAAGGTCGCGTTCTTTAACCATCTGATATTTAAAAAGAAGTGATATTATATTACATATTTCAGACAGGCATATAAGAGGGTTATGGATAGCATCAGGACTAATTATGAGAAGTGGTATGAAGGCGACGGCTATTACTGGGGTAAAGAGCCGGGAAGGTTCTGTGACGATCTGATCGCGCTTTGCCCTCCTTCAAAAGATAAGAAGGTGCTCGATATCGGGTGCGGCGAAGGCAAGGATGCCGTCTATCTGGCATCAAAGGGATACAGCGTAACGGCTTTTGACATTACGGAAAACGGGGTCAGGAAGACAGTCCGTCTTGCTTCTGAAAAAGGTGTTGACATCAAGGCTTATGTTGATGACATAAACACTTTTGAGACAAAAGAGCAGTTCGACATGATCTATTCAACAGGTACGGTACAGTATCTCTTCGATGAGAATAAGAAGTCCTTTTTCGAGAAGCTGGAGAGGATAACAAGGCCGGACGGCATCGTCTTCATAAATGTATTTGTGGAAAAGCCGTTCCTTGAACTGCCTCCTGACTGGGACATCG
>JAILNZ010000081.1 GCA_024691135.1 Clostridiales bacterium | reverse complement strand
TACGGAAATGGTGCATCGATGAGAGTTTCCGCAATTGGATGGGCATTCGATGATGTTGAGACAATAAAGAAACAGGTCAGTGAGAGTTGCTATTATACCCATCACAATCGTGAGGCTGTGAAATGCGCACAAGCAGTTGCTTTGGCAGTGTATTATGCCCGCAAGGGTATTGATAAATCTGAAATCAAACATCGATTGGCAGAAGAGTTTAATCTGTCTTTTGTCTCTATATCTGATTTAAGAGACGGATATCAGTTTGATTCAAGATCTCTTTATTCAGTTCCTCCTGCCATAGAAGCCTTTTTCGAGACAGAAGACTATGAGTCATGTATCAGAAGAGCAATTTCCTTAGGTGGAGACAGTGATACTATAGCGGCAATAGCCGGCGGAATTGCTGAAGCGTATTACAGAGAAATACCAAACCATATAGTCAGCAGAGGCAAATTGATTCTCGACAGCGGACTAAAGCGTGTCCTGAATCAGTTTGAGGAAAGATATAATAAGTAAATCGACAATGGGTGCCTTAAAACAATGAATGATATAGAACGAATCAAATCAAAACTTAGTGCTCAGCACATGTTATATGATGTTTGGAAAGTGATAGAAACGTTCATATTATCTGGAGACATGGCTGATCAGTTTAATTGGTATACAGAGTAAAATCCTGATAAAACCTATTAACGACCCGGAAAAAGAAAATAATGACGTTCTATTGGGAATAACACTCAGTCAAAACTCTCCTCCGTGATCAGCAATTTCCCGTCATCCTGCTTTTTGAGCTTGAGCTTTATAGTATGATTCTCCGTTTAGGGATTTAACAAAAGAAACAAGTTAACTGTTCTGCACACAAGACATTATTATAATAAAATCGTCTTCTCAGCAGAACGGAGAGTGTGTATTAACAGAGAGGTATTAAAAGATACCCCCATTTATTTTACCTTACGGTCCAATAAATGGGGGTAACATCAAATAATCTGGCGGAGAAGGAGAGATTCGAACTCTCGAAACCCTTTTGGGGTTTACGCGATTTCCAGTCGCGCGCCCTCGACCAGGCTAGGCGACTTCTCCGTTTGTCTATTGACTTGCAATTTTACTTGCCAAAAGATTTTACTTGCTTTCGCTAAAAATGTCAACTTCATATTTAATATGTGATATAATCGTTCACGAATAATCGAGACAGGGAGAATCCCCCATGCGAAGTAAGGCTAGAATCTTAATCACAACGATCCTCGCGATCCTTTTAATATTTGCTTTTTCGGGCTGTTCCGAAGAGGCCGGAATTCCTATCCTTACGGAGAGCGGACCTTCTTATGAGGAGCTCAAGGCGAAGGTGGATGTTTTCGATCAGGTGTATGCGAATTACTGGGACAATAATGAGGATGAGCTGAAGGTCCTGACGGGCGAAGGCGAATCCCCTCTCGGGAACTCCTGCTACTACCAGTATGTGACGAATATCGAGGGGAAGAACAAGGCCGATACGGTCAAGTCCTGTACCCTGTACATAACGAATGACCGAGGCGAGTCCTGGGTCGACGAGTACTTTGCCGTTGACAATGCGACGCTCTTTATCGCCAGGACGACCGTTCCGGCGGACAATTCGCTCGGGGAGATTACCAAGTATATCTACGTTGACAATACGCTTTACATCATCGATGAGGAGGAATCGACCCTGACGCCCGTCGAGAAGGCGGACACGCTGGATCTTTATCTGACCTTCTCCGATCTGACCGAGCTCTATGGCGGATAAGGCGCGGGGCAAGGGATTCAAGGCAGGCTTATTACACGGACTTCCGATAGGCATGGGCTATCTGTCCGTGTCTTTTTCTTTTGGTGTTCTCGCGATAAGCCTGGGGCTCAACTGGTGGCAGGCGGTCCTCATCTCCATCACCAACCTGACTTCGGCAGGCCAGGTCGCAGGCCTCGGCATCATGACGTCCGCCGGCGGCCTTATCGAGATGGCCGTGTCCCAGCTCGTCATCAACATCCGCTACAGCCTCATGTCCATCTCTCTCTCGCAGAAGGCCGACAGTTCCATGAACCTGCCGTCGCGCATGCTCCTGTCCTTCGGTATCACCGACGAGATATTCGGCGTCGCCTCGGGTTCGGGCGAGAGCTTCTCGAGGAGGTATTTTACGGGCCTTATCGTTCTCCCGGTCATCGGCTGGACTCTCGGAACATTCCTCGGAGCCGTGATCGGCAGCGTCCTGCCGCAGATCCTGATCGATTCGTTCTCGATCTGCATCTACGGCATGTTCATCGCGATCGTCCTGCCGGTCTGCAGGAAGGACCGCCGCATAGCGCTCGTCAGCGCCCTCGCCATATCCTTCTCCGTGCTGTTCTACTACGTCGGGTTCTTTGATTTTCTCTCAGGAGGCTTCGCATCCGTCCTAAGCGCAGTCATCGCCGCGCTCATAGGTGCCATTTTCCTCCCTTCTTCGAAAAAGGAGGCGGACCAAGATGCCGGTTAAGACCTTCTTCATCTACCTCGTGATAATGGCAGTCACGACATACCTCATAAGGATGATCCCGTTTACGCTCTTCAGAAGGAAGATCGAAAACAGGCGCGTCAAGGCATTTTTTGACTATATCCCCTACTCCGTGCTGTCCGCCATGACCTTCCCGTCGATCCTCTATTCCACCGGATCAATGCTCTCGGCAGCCGCGGGAACGGTCGTCGCGCTCATACTGTCATTCCGCGGAAGGAGCCTTCTCCTCGTCGCCGTCGGCGCTTTCGCCGGGGCTCTGTCGGTCGAGCTCCTTATGATGTTTTTGCACTGAAAACGCTTACGGCGCAGGGCTTTCTGTGGTTTTTAATGCAAGTTGAACAATAAAGACCCCCTATACGCGAAACGTTTTTTACTAAATTGTAAATTGTATCTTAATTACTTGTAAATTGAATAAAAAGTCCTTGACCTATCAACGATTACGCACTATATTAAATATGAACCTAGTGTTCAGTTTTCTCATTTCATATATCTTCCTTTTGTAAAAGCCACAGTCTCTGTGGCTTTTCTTTATATTGATTTTTCGGGAAGCAAAAAGGACTTCAAAAGCCCTCGTCTTTATGCTATACTTCCAAGGTGATTTTGTACTGCCTTCATAGCTCAGTAGGTAGAGCGCATCCATGGTAAGGATGAGGTCACCGGTTCGATCCCGGTTGAAGGCTCCAGATGATTTGGCGGCTGCCCCGTTATCAAAGCGGAGCAGCCGTCTTTATATCAGACGCTTATTCCACGTTATTTACTGTTCCGATGAAGACCGGGATATCAGTCTCCGTGTCGATTATCATATACGCAAAAGGCCTGTCGAGCCTGACTTCCACACGCGGGTGAAAGTCCCCGCCCATGGTCGAACCCGGGATCATGGTGACGGAGGTCGCTTCCGTGCCCTCCCTGTCCACCGTGATCGTGGTCTTGTGGATGATATTGCCAAGATAGAGATCCTTCCCCGTCATGTTCGAGAAGTCAGCCTTTCCGGGGTCGAACGCGTCAGTGATCCCCATATCCGCCAGGATCGCACTGACATTGTCATTACTGTACTCCACGGTGAACTCCGGGATATAGGCCTCCACCTCATACGATCCGTCGAAGCTTCGAAGGAACAACAGGTAATCCTCATAAGTGAACGAAGCCATGAAATCATTGATCTTAATGGAATCGTCATCCGGAAGGATCGCCAGAAACGCGTATCTGCCCCCGCTATAGTACTTCATGAACCCCTTTGCTCCTGCGGCTTTGAAATAACCGTCCTCCAGGGATTTGAGGAGCGTGACCTTCTGTTCGGCTCCGTTGTTTTGGGTAAACACCTGGTCATACTCGATCTCCTTGCTATAATATTCGTCCTTCCAGCCCGCCTTGAAAACGATCGCGTTGATGACTGTCATGTCCGCCGCCGGGTCGATGGAAGAAGAGATCTCGGGGATCATCCCGTCCGTCTTCTCATTTATCATGGCGTCGATCTCATCGGGCTTGATCCCGGCAAAGATCTCCGAATCGAACTTCCCTTTTACGAAGTCATAATAATCTTCATAGACGCTCTTCGAGAAGTCCTCGTTAAGACAGATCATATCGATCACATCGAGCTTGATGTCCCCCGTCTCCGCCAGGTCCCTGTAGTAATCGGCCGCGAACCTGAAGGCCTCCTCGTCCGAAGCGCCCGGCACAAGGACATCCGTGAACTGGCGCAATGTCTCCCCGTCAGCTCCTCCCGCAGTCATCTCCAGCGCTATGAAAAGGGAAGCGGGCGATATGACGATATTCCCGTCATAGTCCGAACAGAACTTTCCCGTACTCTCGAAAACGAAGTTCAGGTATTTGCTTTGAACATCGCCTGTGTCATATTCTACGTCCTTTGAGACCGCGAAAACACTTCTTTTCCCCGAAGACTTCTTTTGGGGGTCGATGATGTCCCTCTTGCCGCGGGATGCACATCCCGTAAGGCATCCGGCAAGTATCAGGACGCCAAGTACCACCGAAGCCGTTTTTCTGATCATGCCCCGTCCCTCCCTTTTTGTTGATGTGGTTATATGGTAACGGACAGGGATTTGAACAATCCCGTTTTCGGCACAGATTGCAAAAAACGGGATACAAGTTACATATATTGTCATTCTGATGTCAGTCCGGGTCGAAGAACTCCGTGGCGTAGAAGTGCTTGATGACGTCCTTTCTCGTTACGATACCGATAAAGAGGTTCCTGTCATCGACTACCGGGATGAAGTTCAGGTTCATGGCGCGCATCAAAAGTTCGTCGATGGACGCGGTGATAAGTACCGACGGGTTCTTGGAAGGATCTATGTTGATCTCCTCGAGGCCGAAGTCCTCCAGGTTCTCGATCGCCATCGTATGGGCCTCGTTGCCTTCGCCCTTGACGATGAACCACAGGAAATCGCCCTCGCTTACCGTGCCCAGGTAATGACCTTCCCTGTCAAGGACGGGGATCGCGGTATAGCCGTGGTAGTGCATCTTCTCTAATGCCTGCCTGACGGTAAAATCATTATAGAGAAATGCGACCGAAGACTTCGGCTGCATGAAAAAAGCAACATTCATATCTGCGTCCTCAGGATCCTCAGGTTCTCGCCCTTGACGGTAAATCTTCCCGAATTAGCCGGGATAAAGAAGCTCTCGCCCTTTGACAAGGTAAGATAGTCGTTGGCGCCGTCGTCATTTTTAAACTCGATCCTGCCCTCGCCGTCGAGCACGACCAGAGACACGAAGCTTCTCTCGGAAGCGTAATCGAGGGTATCGCCCTTTATCATGTCCACTACGAAATACTTGCAGCTGACAAGATGGTTACCGAAGTCGTACTGTGTATAATTCGGATATTTCCTGGTGACCTTCAGGGCCTTCTCCACATGGAGCTCCCTCTTCTCGCCCGTCGTCTTG
Source organism: Clostridiales bacterium (assembly GCA_024691135.1). Taxonomy (GTDB): domain Bacteria; phylum Bacillota; class Clostridia; order Saccharofermentanales; family Saccharofermentanaceae; genus Saccharofermentans. The sequence goes on along the minus strand of JAILNZ010000081.1, from coordinate 3,390 downwards.
TCGATCCTGCCGTAGTCATATACGCGGTAGGTTATATTCGAATTCTGCTGGACCTCAGCTATGATCATTCCCTTGCAGATGGCGTGAAGCGTTCCCGCCGGGATATAGAATACGTCGCCCTTCTTGGCAGGGACCGCCATGAGGATATCAGTCAGGGTATTATCCCTGATCCTTCTTCTGATCTCGTCCTCCTCGACGGATCTCGACAGTCCGTAGTAGATATGGCTGCCCTCTTCCGCATCGACAACATACCACATCTCGGTCTTGCCGAGCTGGCCTTCGTTCGTGATGGCGAAGGTATTATTCGGATGGACCTGTATCGACAGATCCTCCTTGGCATCGATGAGCTTGGTCAGTATCGGGAAATCGTCATACTTCTCGCAGTTCGTACCGAGTACCCTCTTTCCGAACCTGTTGACGTAATCGATCAGGCTCTCCCCCGCATATCTTCCGGACACGATGACCGACGGTCCGTCCTGATGGCAGGACAATACCCATGCTTCGGCTACCCTGTCGCCCGGCTCGTCTATCCCGTATTCCTCGCGGAGCTTCGTTCCGCCCCAGATGTAATCCTTGCAGGCTGGTCTTAACTTATATACTGGCATCTTTATCCCTACCGTTCCTTATTAATCTTCGCTCAGATTTCTCACGATGTTTTTCGAGAAAGGAAGTACCGCAAGTCCGGTGTCAGAAGACAGCGATGTGTCTCCGAAGCTGAAGTAGGCGTATCTCACGGTCACAGGATCCATGACCTCAGGGCTCAGTGCCGTCACCGTCCTGCCGTCAAAATCCACGGCCGCGCGGCACGGATGGAAAACCCCGTCCATTCCCGAGATCTCAAATCCCGAGTTGCCCGTGCTCTTCAGCATGAGCATCTTGAAATCGCCCGCAAATGACATCTCCGCTCCGCCGTTCGTCTTCCTTACATCGGTAATATAAGGTGCCGTCGCGCATACGTCATTATATCCGTAGACTTCCTTGAGCGCCAGTAGGGCAAGCCTTCTTCCCGGCGTTTTCTTATCGATCGGATGAAGATTATCGAACTCACCGCAGTCGGAAAGTATCGCGAGATACGTATCCTTCTGAGTCTTGCTGACCCTGTACTGCTCATCCCTCAGATGCGGCCACTTGTAATCCTCGTAGCCCATGAACTTCCTGTCCCTGTCAACATACATCGGAAGCTGGCAGATGATAAAAGGCAGATTGCCGTCATCCAGGAGCGTCCTCCACTCGTTGATGAGAGTTCCCAGGACCGGAGCATAATCATCGGAATAATCATCGGCATCTGTCTCGCCCTGATAATATATGACTCCCTTGAGATTTACCGGGAACACCCTAAGGATCATGACCTCAAAAAGTCCCCCGGGACGCTTATAGCTGAAGCTTCCGTTCGGATAGCGCCTCGGCCAGTCGCCCGAAGACTTCCTCAACATATCGTAACCTTCGTTCGGGCTCCTCCCGGCAACCCTGTCATAGAGCTTCTTCCAGCTGGCGTACTGCCTTAAATAATCTTCTTTTTCTCTTAAATATTCGGCATCTGTTATGTGGCTTACTTCCTTGTCCCAGTCCGAAGCCATGTGCCTTCCCTCAGGAGTACTCTCCAGCGCCTGTCTGCTCTGCCATGAAGCGACACCCGAATTAAGGGCATAGCAGCCGATGATACCGATATGGCAGTCGACCTTCTTCATGAGTTCCAGTGAGAAATAATATGCGACGCCGCTCATCTCGCCCGCATTCTGCGGATCGACAGTCACCCATGATGAGTCAGCCTCAGCCTGTGCCTGCTCCTCATCGAGCTCGTCGGCAAGCGGCACCTTGTAGAAATGTAGCCTGTCTTCCTTGATAGCCCCTGAAGCATTGACCGGTGTCTCCGTCATCTTAAGCGGCATGAGCATGTTGTCCTCGCCGCATGCGAGCCAGACATCACCTATATATACATCTGATAAAACGACCTTCTCTTTGCCGCAGGAGACCCTGAGCTTATAAGGCCCGCCCGCAGGCAGCGGGTCGATCCTGATCAGGAATAATCCGTCTTCCTCCGCAACAGCGGAGCCGGAAGCCTTTTTCCTTCTTCCGTCCATCACGCCGCAGCTTACATTCGATCCGGGCTCGCAGCATCCGAATACGCGTATCTCTTTGTCCCGCTGAAGGACCATGTTGTCCTTAAAAATACCGAATAGCTCTATCATAATATCTCCTAGACTTAACGTTCTTCTCATTCTATCACAGATCGTGTATTTTTGTTAATTTGATATCTTTGCCTTCACTCACCTTTTTCGAAAAAGATGTTTGTTTTTGTTCTTTTTTCGTTTATTGTACCATTAATGGCACTATGCACGTGCTATACTCCACTCATAAGAGCAATAAAGAACATTTGATCGCACGGAGGAATACTTACATGTCGCTTATAGATATATCATTGTTGTTTTTCTTTTTTGTCACCTTCATCAAGATAGCTGTCGATTTCGAGAGACATATGTCTGAACCTAAGCACTTCAAGGCAAATGTCAGGAGCGCGAACCCGGCATATATCAGAAGAACACCTGTCACCAGCCGCCCTGCGGGAAGATCATGTCAGAGATCTGTGCCTGCCAAAGCCAAGACAGAGAGGCTTCCCGTCAGGAAGGCTGCCTGATCTGCAGAAACGTGCTTCGGGACCACTCCTGTTTTTCCACCACCACATTTTACGGTTCCGGGCACTTTTATGCAGACCCGAAGAAGCCAAATGAGGATGCCTCCCAAGTGAAGCGATTCACTCGGGGGCATCCTTTTATTGATTATAAAAAGACCTCATCGTATACTTCAGGTAAGGACCGGGAGGTATCATGAATGAGTTTTTCGAGAAATGGCAGCTCATCCATATTCATATGATCACTGATAAGCATTAGGGAGCTTTATGGTTAGAAAACTAATTACATTGATGGTATTGTTGATATTCACCATATCTGTTGGTTGCAAACAGACCACTCCTGAGACCATCCATAGTCAGGTTGATATGAGCTCTGAGGAAACAAGTATTACCTATTTGAAGAGTGAGTATAAATATACTATATTCGACTATCCTAAGGATATTTATCTTCCAATCGATATAGAAGAATATATTTATGAGAATGCTGATGAGAGAACGTTTTTATTGGATAAGATGCTTACTGATTATGGGTGGCAGAAAGCAGATGATGATGGAACAGGTTCATTTGAACTATATATCCGGGAACCATTAGATACTCGTGACATGAGTGTTGAAGGCGATTATTATTACTACGATTGTGGTGATATGTGGGTTCTTCAGGCATGATGAAAGAATAATCAATTTCACCTGGTATAATCATTTCCTTATCTCCATAAAGATGATAATCAAAACCAATATGCAATCGAACCCACATATCACCA
>JAILNZ010000078.1 GCA_024691135.1 Clostridiales bacterium | reverse complement strand
ACGGTTGCTGTGCATATCTGGGAGGACAGAATATGTTTGAGTATTATGTTCCGGCCGGCAAATTTGCCAACGCAAAATGTATCGGTCCTTTGGACGACAATATAAATTATTATTGGCGTGAACAGGTAAGGCAATATACTGCGGGAGAAAAGACCAAGGAGGAGGCATTAGAAGATTTCAAGACGGATGTCTATTACCTTGGGATCTCATCATAGCATGAGGGCGGATGTATCCAGCTGATGTTCTTTTCACAGCGTTTTATTGTATAATCGGATATATAACAAGAAACTTAATCATTGGAGGGAAGTATGAGTAAGTTAAAAGGCTTAAATAGACAGTCCTTGTTGAAGGTACTGTCGATCATAGTTATCTGCTCTTTGTCCTTGACAGCTTTTGCATCCTGTTCGGGAAGACAGACCGCCCGTTCAACAAGAAAGCACCGTCGCAGCGACAGGGAGGAAGAAGAGACAAAGAAGACCAAGGAGACGGAAGATACCGGGGAAACAACGGAAACGGAATTAACCGATTGGACCGAGGATCCTACCTATATGACAGGAGCCATAGTTCCCGATAAGGAACCGATCGTTATCTATTCCTACAATGACGAAGCAGTCAGGATCATAGAAGATTTTAAGATGCTTCATCCTGATTTTGAATATGATTTCGAATATGAGATCGTTACTTCAGGTTACGTTGATTATGTTAATGCAGTGGAAGGGTCTTTGCGTAGCGCAAATAGCGGTGATGTTGACATCTTCTTTGCCGAGAGTGCTTATGTTGCGTATTTTACAAAGGGCGACGATTCATATTATGTAGCTCCTTATACCGATTTCGGCATTGATGTCGAAGCGGGGGTCTTTGAAGCAAAAATAGCACCTTTCTCGGTCGATATGGGAACAAGAGATTATGACGGAAAGGTCGTAGGCTTAAGTTATCAGACATGCGGCGGATGTATGATCTACAGAGCCGATATTGCCAAGGAGGTATTCGGTACCGATGATCCTTCCGAGATATCGGAGATCATGGGCGGCGGAACAGGTTCCTTTGATAAGATGTGGAAAGCTGCAGAGGAACTTAAGAAAAACGGATACGCACTCGTATCGGGTCCGGCCGATATCTACCGCATGCTTGATTGCCAGTCTTCATCGAGCTGGAATGTTGACGGCGGTTTGAACATCAGTGCGGAGCGATCCATCTATATGGACTATGCGAAGATGCTCATCGATAAGGATTATTGCAACGGAACCGCAGAGTGGACGGGGGAATGGTATGCCGATATGGGAGGAAACGGACCAAGAGAAGTATTCTGTTTCTTCGGACCGTCCTGGTTTATATCGTTCTTCATTGCCGATTGGGGATCCAATCTCTCGGGTCAGTACAGGATCGGACAGGCTCCGATGGATTTCTACTGGGGAGGAACATGGGTAATACCTTCGCTGAAGGCATCCGCTTCCGATCCTGAAAGAAAGGCGGCTATCGCAGAAGTCCTGGAGTGGATAACACTTGATTCATCCGATACCGGCCTTCAGTACCGTTATGCTAACGATCTGATCAATTATAGCGGAGCGAAGTCGACAGTAGCCTCTATGGAAGTAATGGCCAAAACCGACGGTTCGAGTGCTTTCCTCGGTGGACAGAACATATATGATTATTACCTGTCAGCCGGTAAATCGGCGAAGGTCGAGAACATCTATCAGTATGACGATGAGATCGGTTCGCTATACAAACAAAGTGTATATGAGTATGCTACGGGTGAAAAAGATTTGACGACGATGTTAAATGATTTCTCACTCCAGGTGTATGGCAGCGGATATATTTGATCATCTGATCAGAGGGTGTTTCCGATGAAGGAGACACCCTTTTTTCTGTTGTATAATAGACGAATGTACTATCTCATAATCTTTTCGGAAATAATACTGATACTTGCGATCCTTTATTTCAGGACGCTTAAGGACAGTAAGAGCAGACTTAAGGCGGTCATCATAATGGGGATCATAATATCTCTTTTGACGGTCGTCTGTCTCTTTGTCTGTAATGACATAACCGCAGCGGCCATCCTGATGTTCTTCGGAACATTTCTGGCCTTATTTGAGCTCATAAGGAAATTAACCCGGGACAGGATCAACAGGTTCATCCCGCATATCGTTGCGGCGCTCCTGGCGCTGATCTTCTTTTCCTATTCTTTCTATGTCTCAAGACATCTCGTGATCACCCGTTACGAGATAGAACTCGGTTCTGACCTGAGGATCGCCCAGATATCGGATACGCATATAGGCAACTTCTTCTCGACTGATGATCTGAAAAGATCGGTCGATATGATAAACGGTTCCTCGCCTGATGTCGTGGTGATAACCGGAGATCTTGTTGATGAGAACACGACTCCCGAAGAGATGAAGGAGACCTGCAGGGTGTTGGGAGAGCTCAGATCCACCTACGGAACGTTCTATGTTCCGGGCAATCATGACGCATACTGGGGGCTCGATAAGGGAGTTAAGGACGGGTATCAGGCTCTGGTCTCAAATCTCGAGAGTAACAATGTTAAAGTCCTGGGAGACAGGGCTTATGAGATAGGAGACGACTATCTGCTCCTGGGAAGATTAGACCAGTCTTTTTCGAAAAAGACAAAGAAACGGACGACTATGAAGGAGATAATGGAGAAGGGAGGATACCTTGGAACCGACAGGAAAGTGATCGTTCTGGACCATAGACCCGTGAAGCTCAAGAGGGTCTCCGAAGATAAGGATGCGGGCGTGGATCTGATGCTCAGCGGAGATACTCACGGCGGCCAGATGTTCCCGATCAATGTCGTCTGCAAGATCACGTCCGGTAAAGATGACATACTGTATGGCAAGACGAAGATCGGCGACACGTACTTCATCGTTTCTTCGGGAGCGTCCAGCGGCGTTATACCGTTCAAGAACATGGTGCCGTGTGAGGTCGTGATCATCGATCTGAAGTAAAGGAGAAGATATGAGATTTCTTGTACAGAGAGTAGGACATGCTGAAGTAAAAGTTGATGGAAGTTCCGTCGGGAAGATAGATAAGGGACTTCTGGTATTTGTGGGAATACGTAATGACGATACGGAACTGATCGCCGATAAGATGACGGATAAGCTCATCAGACTTCGCATATTTGAGGATCAGGACGGCAAGACAAATCTGTCGGCAGGTGATGTAGGCGGGGATTTCCTTGTCATCTCCCAGTTTACTCTCTATGCCGACATGCGCCGCGGCAACAGACCGTCTTTTACGGACGCGGGCGCTCCGGAGATGGCTGACAGGCTGTATAACCATATCCTCGGAAGACTTGCCGGGGCAGGATTTGATCCCAAACACGGGATATTCGGTGCCGATATGAAGGTCGAGCTTCTTAATGACGGGCCTTTTACGGTCATGATGGATTCCGATGAGATCATAAAGTGAAACTTTAACATTTCTTAAACCTTTTTATACGTTGTTTTTACTATTGAATCCTAGAATATCCTCAAACAACAAACGGGGGGTATTTTAATGTTGACTGTAAAGAACGTTACCAAGAAATACGGAAAGTCTCTTGCCAACGACAATCTTTCTTTTGAAGTGGGTGACGGTGAGATCGCGATCCTTTTAGGACCTAACGGTGCAGGTAAATCCACTATCATCAAATCCATTGCGGGACTTCTCAGATATTCCGGAGATATCAGTATCTGCGGATATGATAACTCTTCTCTCGATGCAAAGAGACTTCTCGGTTTTGTTCCCGAGATACCTGCTCTTTACGACCTTCTCACCATGGAGGAGCATTTTGAATTTATAAAGAGAGCATACAAAGTCGAAGATACTTCCATATTAGATTCCCTTGTTACGAGATTCGAACTTTCCGATAAGCTGAAAAAGCTCGGCAAGGAACTTTCCAAGGGAATGCAGCAGAAGGTATCGATCTGCTGTGCTCTTATGCATGACCCGAAGGTGGTCATTTTCGATGAGCCTATGGTAGGTCTTGACCCTCATGCCATCAAGGAACTTAAGCAGGTCTTTGCCGAACTTAAGTCCGCCGGAAAGACGGTCATCATCTCAACACACATGATCGATACGGTAGAGGATTACTGGGATGTGGCTCACATCATGATGAACGGCAGGATCGTTGCGACAAAGCACAACAGAGCCGATTCCGACGAGAAGAGCCTTCAGGATCTGTTCTTCGAGATCACCGAGGGAACATCTGTCGAGACGATCGGAAACGTTACGGAAGGAAAGTGATATTTATGCTCAAGGCTTATCTGTATCAGCTTTCCCACAGCTTCTTCAAGCGCAAGGCCAACGTTGTCTTCACATGCATAGCGATCGTTGCGACTATCGGTATGCTCATTCTTACAGGATTTTTTACAAGAAATAACGGCGACGCCTTCAATGCGGAGAGCGTATGCGGCGGAATGTCGATCCTGACGCTCCTTATATTCGATCTTTCCTTTGCGAATGTCACGAACGGTATGCTCATGTACTCGAACCCTGATGTCCAGTTCATGTTCGCAGGCCCGTTTACGAAGAAGTTCAATCTCATAATCCCCATTATCTCGAGCATTAAGGGAGCATTCATAACCGTATTTGTTGTCTCGATGCAGGCGGCATATCTCTCTATGCTCCTTAAGCTCCGCACCTTTGATGCTTTTGTAACCATCGGCGGAATATTCGTTGTCTCGCTTCTTGGAAGCATCCTTGCCCAGGTCATCAATGCTGCTATCCACAACAGGAAAAAGGTCAAGAACCTGATCCTTCTGATCTTTACGGCTTTCCATGTTGCACTTCTGAGTTCGTCGGTCATTGAACTCATGAACATTGCAGGTTCGTTCACGGGTATCAAGTCCCTCGGTTATGAGAAGATCCTGTCAGTAGCCGGAAATAATATCTTCCTCAAGATAATCCCTTGCGGCGGCTGGTTTACGCTCATCTATGACGGCATCTACCTGAATTCGGGGATCAGGATGATCCTCGGTATCATACTTGTTATCGCCGTCATCGCGATCATCATCATCTTTCTTAATAACATCAAGTTCGATTATTATGAGGAAGCGATCGCGGCAGCACAGAAGATCGCCGATAAGATCGCGGCAAAGACTGCAGGCGTCGAAGATGTAAGCGCGGTCGATGTATCGAAGATAAACGTTTCGAATTCGGGATTCAATAGAGGATCAGGCGCAAGCGTATTCTTCTATAAGCACCTTATCGAAAACAAGCGCTTCAGCAAACTGTTCTTCTTCAATAAGACGATGCTCATCTATAAGTTGATGGCACTGATCTATATCGTGATCTTAAGAAGATCGATGGGCAACGATTCCAAGATGGGAATATTTGTCGGTGCCCTCATAATGCTCACCACATTTGACACGATCATCTTCGCAGGCGGCAAGACAGTTCTTGAATACAATAAGCCATATTTCTTCCTGATCCCGGAAAAGATCAGCAAGAAGCTCTGGGCAAGTGTAGCAGGCAACATCCCCGAGATCATCTTAAGCTCGGTCATAAGCACGGGTGCTCTTGTCTATGCAATGGACTCTATGAGAACAGCTCCTGCGATCATAGGATCGCTCGTCTTCTTCTTTGCGACCGACATAACCTGCATCTTCTTTGCAAATATCATCGCTTCGGTGTTCAACTACATGTCGAAGACTCCCTCGACGATGCTCCGCCAGTTCGGTTTCTTCACAGTCATCGGATTGATCATTACACCGGGCATCATCGTCTCGATAATCACAAAGACAGGAATGTCAGGTTTTATGATCACATCCGCAGCCTGCATGTGCATCTGCATGATCATCGTATCTTCTCTTGCTACACTTGCGATCAGAAGAAAAGAAATGGTCTGACAAACACAGAAAAACCGTTCCCCCGGAAGAGACTGCCTCAATACGCAAGTTTGAGGCAGTCTTTGTATAAGACAATACTTTCCGAAAAATCAACGAACATATTTTCTTTTTAACACCTTCGGAGTATAATGTAGGAAAATGTTCAAGGCGGATCACAGATGGGATTTAAGATAGTATCGGATTATAAACCGACGGGCGACCAGCCGCAGGCTATAGAAGCCCTCGCGGAGGGCGTCCTCCGCGGTGACAGGGGTCAGGTCCTGATGGGTGTAACGGGTTCCGGCAAGACCTTTACGATGGCCAATGTCATCGAGAGGGTTCAAAGGCCGACACTTGTTCTTGCCCATAATAAGACTCTTGCAGGTCAGCTCTATAGTGAATTCAAGGAGTTGTTCCCTGATAATGCCGTCGAGTATTTCGTCTCATATTATGATTACTACCAGCCTGAAGCCTATATAGCTGCTTCGGACACATATATCGAGAAGGACAGTTCCATCAACGATGAGATAGACCGTATGAGGCACTGCGCGACAAGGTCACTTCTTACGCGTGATGATGTTATCGTAGTTGCTTCCGTATCATGTATCTACGGTATCGGAGACAAGGACGACTACAGATCTTTGATGGTACTTCTGCGTGTCGGCATGGAGATATCGAGGGAAGCGGTCATGGCTATGCTCATCAATATCCAGTACGACCGTAACGATATCGATCTTATCAGAGGAACATTCAGGGTCAGGGGGGATGTCATAGATGTCTTTACGCCTGATTCCGAGGAAGCCGTTACGAGGATCGAGTTTTTCGGAGACGAGATAGAGAAGATATCATTTGTTCATCATGTCTCGGGCAAGGTATTGTGGACCAAGTCTTTTGTCGAGATATTCCCTGCTTCTCACTATGCGACGGGCAGGGAGAAGCTCATGCGCGCTCTCGTGACGATCGAGGAAGAACTGGAAGTTCAGGTTAATAAGCTCCGCGAAGAGGGCAAGCTCATCGAGGCTTACCGTCTGGAGCAAAGGACCAGATATGATATCGACATGATGAAGGAGACCGGTTTCTGCAAGGGTATCGAGAATTATTCCAGACATATATCCGGGCGTAAGGAGGGAGAACCCCCGTGTACCCTCATGGACTTTTTCCCTGATGATTATCTTCTTCTGATAGACGAATCACATGTGACGGTCCCGCAGATAGGAGCGATGTATAACGGAGACAGATCGCGTAAGGATATGCTCGTTCAGTACGGGTTCCGTCTTCCTTCGGCATATGATAACAGACCGCTGAGGTTTGAGGAATTCGAGAAGAAGATGGGCCATACGATCTATGTTTCCGCTACTCCTGCCGAATATGAGAAGGAACACAGCACTCAGGTGGTCGAGCAGATCATAAGACCTACCGGACTTCTTGAGCCTGAGATATATATCTGCCCGGTCGAAGGACAGATCGAAGATATGCTCATGAGACTTCGCGAGAATATCAAGAAGGGCGATAAGAGCCTCATCATGACATTGACCAAGAAGATGGCCGAGGACTTGACGGGATTTCTGCGTAACGAGGGCATCAACGTCACATATCTTCATTCCGATATCTCCACGGTCGAACGTATGGAGATCCTTAAGAAATTGAGGACCGGTGAGACTGATGTCATAGTCGGCATCAATCTTTTAAGGGAGGGAATAGACCTGCCTGAAGTATCTCTCCTTATGATCCTCGATGCAGACAAGGAAGGCTTCTTAAGATCGACGAGATCGCTTATCCAGATCATCGGAAGATGCGCGAGGAACAGTGAGGGACGCGTTGTCCTTTATGCCGACGAGATGACGGATTCCATTATGGCCGCCGTATCGGAGACTAACAGGAGGCGTGAGATCCAGATGCGATATAACGAAGAGCATCACATAATTCCGAAGACGATCAAGAAGGACATAAGAGAAGTATTTGATTTTGTTGACGATGACGGGAAGAAGGATAAAAAGTCGAAGGACAATATCAAAAAGATCCTCGAAGGAGGAGCATCTTCAGTTCCGGAAGAGGATAAGACAAAGCTTATCGGTAAACTTCAAAAAGAGATGGCCAAGGCTGCCAAGGATCTTGATTTTGAGCGCGCCGCGGAGCTTCGTGATACAATAATCCTACTTAAGGGAGGAGCGCCCGTAAAATGAGCGGCAACAACGACAACTTGATATCGCCACCGAACGTAACGGGTTTTGTCCATCTGCATCTTCATACGGAGTACAGTCTGCTCGACGGTGCCATAAGGCTCAAGGATCTTCCTGACCGTCTTGAAGAGATGGGCATGACTTCATGCGCGATAACGGATCACGGTGTCATGTACGGAGTCGTTGATTTCTACCGGAGGATGAAGGCCAAGGGACTTCACCCGATCATCGGCTGTGAGCTCTATGTTGCTGCTGACAGCAGGTTCAACAGGACATATGCCGCGAATGAGAGATATTATCATCACCTGATACTCCTTGCCAAGGACAACGAAGGACTTAAGAACCTGAACAGACTCTGCTCAGCGGGTTTCTTGGAAGGTTTTTATCGTAAGCCGAGGATCGATAAGGAACTTCTTGAGAAGTATCACGACGGACTTATCTGTCTTTCGGCATGTATAGCGGGAGAGATTTCATGTGACATCCTTAGTGACAACATGGATAAGGCGGTGTCTGACGCGCTGTGGTATGATTCGCTTTTCGGAAGAGGGAATTATTATCTCGAGATACAGAGCAATACCATGAGGGAACAGGCCATAGTAAATGCTTCCCTTGTTAAGATCTCGAGACTGACGGGTATCCCTCTCGTCGCGACGAATGACTGCCATTATCTGAAGAGCGAGGACTATGAGGTACATGATGTGCTTCTCTGTATGCAGACCGGTGCGAAGAGATCAGATACGGACAGGTTCCGGATGTCGACTAATGATTTCTATGTCAAATCGGAGACTGATATCAGAAGGTTTTTCCCGGATCTTTCCGAAGCGATCGAGAATACGACCAAGATCGCGAACATGTGTAATGTCGAATATGATTTTAATACCATCCATCTTCCGGAATTTGATGTTCCTTCGGGATTTAATTCCAATGCGGAATATCTGACGAGCCTTGCTTTTTCGGGACTCGAGGAGAAGTTCAAGTCCGTCCCGCCCAAGGTACCTGTTGAGGAATATTATAAGAGGATCGATTACGAACTTTCAGTCATCAACAAGATGGGTTATACGGACTACTATCTTATCGTCTGGGACTTTATCTTCTATGCGAAGTCCAAAGGCATCATGGTAGGCCCGGGTCGTGGATCGGGAGCGGGATCTCTCGTTGCCTATGCGATAGGCATCACGAATATCGATCCTCTCAGGTACGGTCTTGTTTTCGAGAGGTTCCTTAATATCGAACGTGTATCGATGCCTGACTTTGATATCGATTTCTGTTATGAGAGAAGGCAGGAAGTAATAGACTATGTAACGCTTAAGTACGGTTCGGAGAGAGTTGCGCAGGTAATCACATACGGAACGCTTCAGCCGAGGCTGTGCATAAGGGATGTCGCGCGTGTAATGGATCTTCCTTATGCGACTGCGGACAAGGTCGCGAAGATGATACCGGAAAATCTCGGCATAACATTGGACAAGGCTCTCGACATGAATTCGGAACTCATGAAGGAATATGAGAGTGATGAGAACGTACGAAAGATCGTGGATTATTCGAGAAAGCTCGAAGGCATGCCGAGACATACTTCGACACATGCCGCAGGCGTTATCATCTCTGGTAAGCCGATCACGGATATTGCGCCGCTGTCGGTCAACGATGATAACGTCGTCGTACAGTTTGCAAAATACGATATCGAGAGCGTGGGTCTTCTCAAGTTCGACTTCCTGGGATTAAGGACCCTGACCGTCATGCGCGATACGGCTGACATGGTATATGAGAATTACAACGTTAAGATCGATTTTGATTCGATCCCGACTGATGAACCTGAAGTATATAAGATGATCGGTAACGGCGATACGATCGGCGTATTCCAGCTCGAGAGCCGCGGCATGACTTCGTTTATGAAGGAGCTTAAGCCGACTTCGCTCGAAGACATAATAGCGGGTATCTCGCTCTACCGTCCGGGTCCTATGGATCAGATACCGAAGTATGTGGCAAGTAAGCACGATCCGTCCAAGATCAGTTATGATCACCCGCTCTTGCAGCCGATCCTCGAAGTCACTTACGGCTGTATGGTCTATCAGGAACAGGTCATGCAGATAGTCCGCGACCTGGCGGGCTTCTCGATGGGACAGTCGGATAACATCAGACGTGCCATGAGCAAGAAGAACAAGGCGCTTATGGAAAAATACCGTAAGATCTTTATCTATGGAGGCGAGGACGATTCCGGAAACAAAGTCACCGGCGCGGTTGAAAACGGGGTTCCGGAGGAGATCGCCGATAAGATATTCAGTGATGTAAGTAACTTTGCGGGATACGCATTCAACAAATCCCACGCCGCAGCTTATGCGCTCGTCGGTTATTATACTGCTTATCTCAAGTATCATTATCCGACCGAGTTCATGGCCGCGATGATGAATTCGTTCAGGTTCAATCTGTCGGCAGCCGCATGGTATATAAGCTGCTGCCCTTCGATGAATATCAGGGTACTTCCGCCTGACATCAACAGAAGCAAGGCGAAGTTCTCGACGGAAAAGGGCGAAGACGGAAAAAGGTGCATAAGGATCGGTCTGTCCGTTATCAAGAATGTCGGCGAAGGCGCGGTCGAATCTCTTGTAAAAGAGAGGAATGCCAACGGTCCTTTCAGGGACTTTACAGATTTTCTGGTAAGAGCCGGGTCCTGTAACCTCAACAAGAAGATGATCGAATCGCTGATCTTCTCTTCCGCTCTGGATTTCACGGGACTTACCAGAGCTTCGATGATCATGACCGTCCAGACCGAACTCGACAAGCTCAACAGGAATAATTCGGGAAGGATGGAAGGTCAGCTGAGCCTTTTCGATATGGGGGATGATCAGGGACTTTCCTCCGATCAGCCTTCCGTCGATATCAAGGATGTGCCCGAGTACTCCATGGAGGAGAAGCTCTATTATGAAAAAGACGTTCTCGGCATCTACATATCAGGTCACCCGCTCATGGGTTCGAAAAAGTACATAGATGAGTTCGTGACCTTCGGCATGAATGATGTCAAGGAATATAAGGACAGCGAGAATATGATGGCGATAAATGATGACAAGCCGGTCATCATGGCGGGTCTCCTTCTCAAGAAGCAGATGCGTTCGACCAAGGCCAAGACGATGATGGCGGTACTGCAGTTCGAGGACCTTTTCGGGCAGTATGAGTGCGCGATCTTCGGCAAGATCCTGGAAAGATATAATGCGATACTTACGGCGAACAGGTCATTCCTGATCCTCGGCAAGCGCCGCGTAAGGGAAGACGATACGTTCTCGCTTTATGTCGACAGGATCATCCCGATGCCCGAAAACGATACCGAAGCTGAGCTGGTCCGGACAGACCCGTTCTACAGAGCATGCCTGAAGGATATAAATCCCGTATCTTCCTTCTCGAAAACATACGTTACTCCCCCAAAAGAGCAGGTAAAGGCAACTCCGGAAGGGAAGTTTACCCTTCCTTCGTCCGAAGAGCATTTTGTCGCCATAAGGTTCAACGGAGAGATAGGCGATGCATCATATAACAGGCTTATGAACCTTCTTGCATATTTCCACGGGAATACGAAGGTCAAGATCTATTTCCCTTCGACAGGACACCTCCGTAACGTCAATCCGCTCTGTAACATAGACGATTCCCCGGAAGTGCTCGAACATATCGCGCGTCTCTGCGGCGAGGATAATATCACGGTCAATTGACTTTTATTATTTAAAAAAAGCGCACGGAATGATATTATTTGTGTAGATTTTGTGCAGGGGTGATATTATGCTTAACATTCTTTATGATGAGACAAATGTACCGGATATAGATACACTGAGAGCCGATAATTACGACAAGATCGATCCTTCCACCGTTCAGGATTTGAAGAGGATCGGCGTTCTTACGAGCGGCGGCGATGCTCCCGGAATGAACGCGGCGATCAGATCGGTCGTCCGTACGGGCATCAACAGCGGGCTTGAGATCTTCGGTGTCACGAGAGGTTTTCACGGACTCTGGAAAGGCGAGATGAGCCAGATCAACACCAGAGACGTCTCCGAGACCTTGCAGCGTGGCGGAACTTTCCTCATGACGGCCAGATCCAAGACGTTCATGACCAAGGAAGGCGTCATCAAGGGCGCAAGGATGATGGAAGTCTACGGACTTGAAGCCCTCATCGTTATAGGCGGCGACGGATCATATAAGGGCGCCAGGGCTCTCGCGAGAGTCGGTGTTCCGGTCATAGGCGTTCCGGGTACCATCGATAATGACATAGCTTCGACAGAATATACGATCGGCTACGATACGGCCATGAATACCGCGATGGAAGCGATCGACAAGCTCCGCGACACGGCTTCGTCACATGAACGCTGCAGTGTCATCGAGGTCATGGGAAGACATGCGGGTTATATCGCCCTCAACGTAGGTATCGCTACCGGAGCCGAGTGCCTCCTCATTCCTGAGGTTCCTTATGATTTTGATAAGGATGTCATCAGGGTCATCCTCGACGGCAGGAACAAGGGTAAGAGGCATTATATCGTTATCGTGGCCGAGGGCGCGGGATCCGCGACGGATATCGCCGCCAGGATCGAAGAAGTGACGGGGATCGAAGCAAGACCTACAATACTTGGTCACCTGCAGCGCGGAGGAAGCCCTACGCTCCGCGACAGGACAATGGCGACTCTTATGAGTGCGCATGCCATAGAATGCATTAAGGAGAAAAGATTTAACAGACTGGTCGTTCTTAAGGACGGTAAGATTACCGATGTCGATATAGAAGAGGGTCTCGAGATGAAGAAGACCATCAACCAGAAGGAGCTCGATAAGTTCTGGCTCCTCTCATAAGGACGGCCTTTCCTGATAAGAGAGGTATATGTACAGATATTCAACATTTGAAGAGGAAGAACGCCGCAAGCAGATAAGAGGCCGCGTTTTGAGCGTTCTTGAATTTGACAAGATAAAGTCAGCGCTCCTCGACTGCACGAGGACTTCCTACGGAAGAGCCCTTGCGGAGGAGCTTTATCCTACGACCGATCATACGGCCGTAAGAGAAGGCCTGAATGACACAGAAGAAGCCTTTACCTACATCAACAAATACGGACCGCTTCCGTTAGGCGGTTTTTGCGACATCAGGCCGTCCGTTTCTTTTTCGAGAGCGGGCGGAGTTCTGAGCATGCGCCAGCTTCTTGACATCGCATCATTCCTGCGGTCGACGGAAAGGCTCCTTCAGGTCATCTCGAACGAGCATTCCGACATGGAGGGGACTAACCTTTTCGGTTCGATAGGTGCATTGTCCCCGGTCCCGGTCCTTGAAAAGGATATCTCTTCATCCATCGTCAACGAAGACGAGATGAACGACCGCGCCAGTGAGACATTATATTCGATCAGGCGCGAGAAGAAGGATATTCAGCAGAACATCAGAGTCATGCTCGACAGGGTAATAAGAAATAACGAGGATATTCTCCGGGAAGCGATCATTACGATCAGGGGAGACCGCTACTGCGTTCCCGTCAGATCCGAGTGCAAATCAAGGCTTCCGGGTATCGTTCATGACACTTCTTCAACGGGTCAGACCGTATTTATCGAACCGTTGGCCGTCGTTGAAGCGAATAACAGGATCAGGGAACTTATGGCGCTCGAGAGGGAGGAGATCCGGAGGATCCTTGAAGAACTCACGGGAAGAGTGCTTAAAAATGCCGATGCCCTCGAGTCGGATACCGTTTTGGTGGCGGATATCGATTTTGTCAGCGCCAAGGCCGAACTTGCGATCAGGATGAAGGCTACTAAGCCTGCTCTCAACGACAGAAGCTACATAAGGCTCGTTAAGGCACGCCATCCGCTTATCCCGGCAGATACGGTCGTTCCGGTCGATATCGAACTCGGAAAAGACTACAGATCCCTGATCATAACGGGACCTAATACCGGCGGTAAGACGGTATCGCTCAAGACCTGCGGTCTCTTTACCCTTATGGCGATGGCAGGCCTCATGCTCCCGTGCGCCCAGGGATCCGAGATCGCGTGCTTTGACCGCGTTCTCGCGGATATCGGTGACGAGCAGAGTATCGAGCAGAGCTTATCCACATTCTCGGCTCACATGTCCAACATCGTCTTTATATTGAAGAACACCCGTAAGAATTCTCTCGTGCTCCTTGACGAGCTCGGGAGCGGAACCGATCCTGCCGAGGGAGCGGCGCTCGCGATAGCTATCCTTGACGAGCTCTTCGAACGCGGCTGCACGACCATGGCGACGACCCATTATAAGGAGCTTAAGGCTTATGCCATCGAAAAGGAAGGTGTAATGAACGCCGCCTGTGAATTCGATACCGATACATTGTCCCCGACTTACAGGCTCATAATCGGCATGCCGGGCGTAAGTAATGCCTTCATCATCTCAAAGAAACTCGGCATCCCTTCCAAGATAATCGATGCAGCGATGGAAAACCTGAGTAATGACGAGCTCGCTTTCGAGAGGCTCCTGGAGTCCGCCGAAGAGAATAACCGTGAGGCAAAGCGCCTCCATAACGAGAACATGAAGCTCAATACCGAACTCGAAGAGCAGAAGAAGGCTCTCGAAGAGGAGAAGAAAGCCCTGAAAGCGTCAAAGACCAAGATCTTAAATGATGCCCGCAAAGAGCAAAGAGACCTTATCGAGGAAAAAGAGCAGGAACTCGAAGAACTCATAAAAAAGCTCAAAAAGACCGGAAAGCAGATGGATCGAAAAGACGCCATGGACGAGATGGAAAAGGTCAGAAGACGCCTCCGTGCAGGCCTTAAGGATCTGACCGACGATTCCGCCGATGACGAGATACTCGACAAGACTTCTCTGCCGGGCGAGATCCCGAGGGAATTCAAGGTCGGAGCGAAGTATTACATACCGCACCTCGATATGCTCGGCACCTGCGTCAGCCTTCCGAACAAATCCGGCAAGGTACTGATCGAATCCGGAACCATGAGGCTCTCTCTCGAAAAAGAAGCGCTCCGGCTTCCGACCGGAGATCAGAAAGAGCGCCGCGAAGAGACAAAGACAAGGCGCGACCGTCCGGTCGAGAGGAAGAAAGATTCCGCGACTTTGATCGCTATGAAAAAATCCTCTTCCACGATGCCCGAGATCATGCTCCTCGGAATGCGTGTCGACGAAGCGGTCTCGGCTCTCGATTCCTATATCGATGACTGCTCCTTAAGCGGCATAAAGAAGATCAGGATCGTTCACGGCAAGGGTACAGGTGCCTTAAGAAGCGCAGTCGATGATTTCCTCAGACAGAGCAGGCGGGTCAAGTCCCACAGGCTCGGTTCCATAGGCGAAGGAGACGACGGAGTTACCATCGCCGAACTCAATTGATCAACCGGAGGTTAATGACATGAAAGAGATATTTGACAGAAGGAGCATCCGTAAGTTCAAGGACACCAAAGTACCGAGAGAACTTATCGAAAAGATGATCGAAGCAGCCCGTATGGCACCCTCTGCCAAGAACAGGCAGCCGTGGAAATATATAGTTTTCGAGGGAGGATCCAGGGATATCCTTCTTGATGTCATGGACAAGGGACTGATCGCGGCTTTAAATGAACCGTCCCTTCCCGAAGCGGCAAAACCCGGCGTATATGATGCCCAGAACACGCTCCGCATAATGCGCGGCGCTCCTGTCATAATACTCGTCCTCAACACCAACGGGACGACGCCTTTCGGACCGCCTCAGGATATCTTCGGCAGGATAACCGAGATATGCGATACCCTTTCCATCGGAGCCTCCGTCGAAAACATGCTCCTTACGGCTACAGAGGAAGGCCTGGGAACACTCTGGATCGCCAACACCTTTTTCGCGCATGAGCCTATAAGAGCTTTCCTTAAAAGTAACGATCAGCTCGCCTGTGCGATCGCGGCTGGCTATCCGGACGAGACGCCGGTCATGAGACCGAGAAAGGATATTAACGACATTGTCGAGTACAGGGAGTAAAAGATGAGCATATTTGACAGCAAGAGACTGAATATCTTTATAGGTGCATACGGAAGCGGAAAATCAGAAGTTTCCGTCAACTGCGCCCTCGGAATGAAGGCAAGGAATCCTCAGAGCAAGGTCCTTCTGGCGGATCTCGATATAGTCAATCCGTTCTACCGTTCCGCCGATGCGATCGGCAGGCTCGGGAATACCGACATAAGGATAATATCGCCTTCCTATGCGAACTCTAATGTCGATGTTCCGGCTCTCCCCGGAGAAGTGTATTCCATTTTCGATGATGAGAGCTACAGGGGCGTTTTCGACATAGGCGGTGAGGACATGGGAGCAAACGTTTTGGGCTCCATGCACGGAAGGCTCCTCGGCATCGACTATAACCTCTTTATGGTCATAAATACCCTAAGGCCTTTTACTTCCGACGAGGATTCGATTATAACGATGGCCAGGGACCTTGAGGCGGCAGCCAAACTTCCGATCACGGGCTTCATCAACAATACCAATCTTCTTGAGGAGACCTCGTTTGAAGATATCGTCAGAGGAAACGAGATCATAGGTAACGTAGCCTCACGGACAGGGGTTCCTCTGGTCTGCACATCGGTCCTTGAAGGACGCTTTAGCGACGCGGAACTTGCTGCGCTGAATAAACCCGGCGAAATTTTGTGCATTAAGCGAATTATCAGCTATAATTACTGACTGTCGCTTGTTAAAATTGTTGTGGAATCCGCCCTTTAATGATAAAATTTGTTTGTACTTTGGAAGTATAAATCATTTAGGAGGAACTTGTATTATGGGCTTGATCAAATTGATTGGCAACATTGCAAGTACAGTCGGCGGATCTATTTCTTCACAGTTTGCCGATCAGTATTTGGAATTCTTCACGACTGATGCACTCGGACAGGATGTCCTGTGCAGAAAGGGCGCTAACAAGATTACTAAGGGAAACAACAAAGGGAACACGGATGTTATTTCAAACGGTTCCAAGATAGTAGTACCACCGAATCATGCACTTATCCTTGTAAACAATGGTCAGGTAGTTGACTATGTTGCAGACGGCGAGGGAGGAATGTATTCTTTCGATTCTTCAACAGCTCCTTCATGTCTTGCTAACGAGCACTTCTTCCAGAATCTTAAGGCTTCCGTTGTTGATACATGGAACCGTATGAGAGCCGGTGGCGAGATCATGCAAGAGCAGCTCGTTTACTATGTAAATATGCAGGAGATCAGGGACCAGAAGTTCGGAACTTCTTCACCTGTACCTTATCCGGATCCTGTATACAGGAATATCTACATCAAGCTTAACGGATCTTTCACATTCAAGATCGCTGATCCTATCACCTTCTGGAGAAATGTATGCTCCAATATCTCAGGCGAGTACAGAACTATCGATCTCATGGGCACACCTAAGGATCCTAAGCAGCCGCGTCTCGAGTTCCTTGATCTCATGACAGAGGCATTGAACCTTTGCGGTACTGTAGATAAGATCGAATTCGCTCAGCTTCCGGGCAATAAGACAAAGCTCCGTGAGAATATGCAGACAGTTCTCGACGAGAAGTGGCTCAAGGGCCGTGGTATGGTCGTCGAGGAAGTTGCTCTCGGTATCCCTCAGCCGGACGAGAAGTCGAGAGAGAGGATCGAGACATACGACAACGCCGCAGTATTCGCAAAAAATCCGAATGCTGTTGCTACACAGGCTATCCTTGGCCAGACAGATGCTATGAAGACCGCAGCAGGCAATGCAAACGGTGCAGTTAACGGCTTCATGGGCATGGGCATGGTCGGAGGCATGGGCGGCATGGGCGCTATGTCCAACGGTGCTTTCAATATGCTCCAGAACAATGGTCAGCAGGGCGGCGGCGCTATGGGCGGCGCAGTAGTTGGCGGCGGCACACCTCCTACAGCTCCTCAGGGCGGATGGACATGCGAGTGCGGTGCAGTCAACCAGGGCAAGTTCTGCGGAACATGCGGTAAGCCTCAGCCGGCACCTGCAGGAACATGGACCTGCGAATGCGGCGCTTCCAACACAGGCAAGTTCTGCAGCAACTGCGGTAAGCCTCAGCCGGTTGTTAATTCCGGTGAGTGGACCTGCGAGTGCGGTGCAAAGAACACAGGTAAGTTCTGCAGCAATTGCGGTAAGCCTCAGGCTTGATCTTAAGATC
>JAILNZ010000077.1 GCA_024691135.1 Clostridiales bacterium | reverse complement strand
AGACTGCCATAAAGGCACGTATCCCTTACATCACTACAATGGCTGCCGCAAAGGCTGCTGCCGACGGTATCTACACCGTTATCAAGGAAGGCGAGATCGGAGTAATGTCACTCCAGGAGATCCACGCCTGCATCGAATGATCTAAGACAAAAAATGAAAAGAGGGGTCAGGTCTGATCATCAGACCCGGCCCCTTTGTTTTACAGTTGATCAGTCGTCTTCATCGATATCGCTTCTTCTCAACACGAACAGTTCTTTATATAACGTCTCAAACTCCTCTCCATAATCGAACGCCTCCTGGCTGTTTATATCCTTTACCTCGTTGATGATCTTCTCCCAGACCTTATCATCAGGTTCAAGATTATCTATTTCCCTTGTAAGACGCTCCATCGAAGCCAGGTATTTGAGTTCGGATTGTCTTCTGAGGCGTATGATGCTGTTCGCAAAATCCAGTACGGCCAGATAGGAATCTTCGTATAATGACATCTCAAACTCATCCAGCGCCCCGATCTCTTCTTCGTCCATACCTGAATACTTCTCAAGGTCTTCCATATTCTCCATAAACAGCATCTTTTCTTCCATATGCTTTGGAGGTTTCTTCCTTCTTTCGCGGTGCTTATTGATTATCTCTTCCTTCGTTTTCCTGTCGTATACGGGCCAATACTTATCCGCATGTAGAAATTCCTCCTGTAACAAGTAATAGTTTGATTTCTTAAGTTCCTCATTACTCTTGTTCTCCATCCAGAAGAGCAGTGCTTCAACGTTTTCCTTAGTGATATGCATTTCCATGTGATCTCCTCCTTTTCTTTTCCTGGCTACGTTATATAACAACGTGTATTTCACGCGGTGTGCTGAGGGCACACAAAAGCCGTCTTCTTTTTCGCGAAAACGGCTTCTTATCAATATACTATTATACTATTTAAATATCTTCCAGGGCATCTCTTCCCTGATATCGAGCCTGAACTCCAGATGCTCCTTTGATACCGGATGGTCAAAGCCCAGAACAAAGGATTCCAGGGCGATATCTCCTTTGTAGAGCCCTGATCCGTATCTGGCATCGCCCAGAAGCGGATGTCCCGTGTATTTAAGCTGGGTACGGATCTGGTGGGATCTTCCCGTATGAAGATCTATCTCGACAAGCGAGACTTCCCTGTCCTTATATTCACCTGTCTTTATGACGTTATAGGAGAGTTTAACGGGCTTTGCCTCCTTAGGGGCTTTGCCTTCTTCAAATATCGTCGTGTTATTGGTCTTCGGATCCTTCAGGGCATAATGGGTAAGTGTATCAGAAGGCTTTTCGAAAATGCCCTCGGTAATTGCCCTGTACCGCTTTGTAACTTTATGCTCGCGGATCTGTTCACTTATCCTTGAAGCAGCCTTGCTTGTCTTCGCGAAGACCATTATTCCCGATACGGGACGGTCAAGTCTGTGGAGAAGGCCGATAAAGACATTCCCGGGTTTCTCATACTTTACCTTTATATATTCCTTAAGGAGAGTGAGCATATCGGGCGCATCACTTCCGTCGGCCTGAGAAAGAACGCCCGCAGGCTTAACGGCAACGATTATGTGGTTGTCTTCATAGAGGATATTGATGTCGCTATATGTCATAGATAAGTACCGGGTGTCCAGCGTGATGTGGCACCGCAAGGAAGATGTATCCCCATCTGTGTGACAGGAAGGCAGAGCTCTTCCGCGTCAACACTTCCGCCGTGCTTCTGAGCGACCGCGAGTGTCAGTACGTCTCCGCAGGCCTGTGCCGTGATCTCTGATGCATAGCAGCTGATTATGAAAAAAAGCGGATCATCCGATAAGAGCTGTTCGCACTTTGTCACCAGATCGAAAAGGGCATCCTCGAGTTTCCACAATTCGCCCTTGGGGCCTCTTCCGTAAGCCGGAGGGTCCATAATTATACCGTCGTATTTTCTTCCGCGGCGGATCTCTCTGTCAACGAAGCTCATGCAGTCTTCCGCGATAAATCTGACATAACTGTCTGACAGACCTGACTCTCTTATATTTTCCTTGGCGCGCATTATCATGCCCTTGGAAGCATCTACATGAACCGTCTCATCGGCCCCGTGCGCCGCAGAAGCGACCGTGGCTCCGCCTGTATAAGCGAAGAGATTTAAGATCCTGATATCCTTCTTCCCTTGTGCTTTTGCCCTCTCGATGAGATTACCGCAGTAATCCCAGTTGGAAGCCTGCTCCGGAAAAAGACCGGTATGCTTGAAAGAAGTCGGTTCTATGATAAATGTCAGTTCTTTTCCGAGAGAATCATACTTGATCTTCCAGTTTGAAGGCATGGGCTTGATCTTTGTCCATGAACCGCCGCCTGTCTGACTTCTGTTATAGAGGGCATGAGGCTTCGGCCATTCGCTCAGGATCGGCCAGACGGCCTGAGGATCGGGACGGCGGAGGTATATGTCTCCCCAACGCTCGTATTTCTCACCGGCGCCGGCATAGATCACCTCAAAATCTTCCCAATTATCAGCTGAAAACACCTTTGACCTCCGTTACTTGATCTCAAGCGGATCTTCCGTCTTCGCAAAGACTTCCTTATCATAAAGGATCTCGATGGTATATTTGCCCTTAATGAAGCTCGACATACCCAGCGAATCGTGTGAAAAGTCTACAACGGCTATTACCGAATCCTTAAGAAGGACCTCGGTATCCGCCAGTGTAGTTCCGGATTCATCCTTAAGAACGGCTCTGAAAACAAGATTTACAGGAGTATTGAAATAGAAGGCACACTGGATCGCTACAGGATCTTCAAGCTTATTCAGATGAAGAGGAGTCGAAAACAGCGGGTCGTACCACAATACATCGATGAAGACCTCATCGAAGAATTCATGTGTGAGTTCTATCGGGAATCCCTCATCGTCACATACCTGAAGAGTACCGTATGGTTCAATAAGATACTTTACGATCTCATTCAGATCATCGAACTTCCATCCTTCCTTATCTTTGGATAATGTAAAATCCAGGACCTTCTTCGATTCCTTGAATTTGGATATCTCCTTTTTATACTGTCCGACGGTATGAAGCTCTGTAACCGAATAGCGGTCTTCAAGATCTATTATGCTGAACTTCAGTTTACAGTCGGCGGACTTGCCCTTTTCAGCCACGTTCAGTTCTTCAATGGAGAATTTGAAATTACTGGTGGCGAGCATGATCTCCTTTTGCTCATCCGAAAGACCCGGGAGCTTGATCTTTTCCGCGGAATTGGAATTCAGAACAGTCAACGGATCCGCGGACAATTCGTCCGCGAACCCGTAGATATAGTCTTCCAACTTCCTTAATCTGAGTTCTTCAATATAGCCTGAACATCCGGATACTGAAAAAAGCACCGTTATGATCAAGACTAATGAAAGGATCTTAAGAGA
>JAILNZ010000056.1 GCA_024691135.1 Clostridiales bacterium | reverse complement strand
CTCTGAGATAAGCGACAACTTAAAACGTATAAGAGATGAAATAACCGATACGGCAAACAGCTGCGGCAGGGATCCTTCGGAAATAGAACTCATAGCTGTTTCGAAGACGATGCCCTCCTCCGACATAGAGCTTGCATTAAGGACCGGACAGATATCGTTCGGAGAGAACAGGCCGCAGGAACTTGTCCGTAAAATCGGCGAAATTTCCGAAAAAAATATTCGCTGGAACCTTATAGGACAGTTGCAAAAAAATAAAGTTAAGTATATAATAATGAAGGATATACTTATACATTCTTTGTGTACAGAATCGACCCTTCTCGAGCTTGAAAGGCTCGGCCGTATAAACGATACCGTGACAGACTGTCTCCTCGAAGTGAACACTTCAGGAGAGGCGTCAAAGTCAGGGATCAGCGAAAACGAAATTGAAGAGTTTTTGGGAAAAATAGAAAGCTGCGGGCATGTGAGGCTGCTCGGTATGATGACTATCGCTCCCTATGATACGAAGGGCGATGAGGCAAGACCTTATTTCGATAGGCTGAGAAGGATGTCTGAGAGATACCGCTCCTTTTTCAAAACCAACAGACCTGAGCTCTCGATGGGAATGTCCGGAGATTTCAGAGCTGCGATAAAGGAAGGCGCGACGATGGTCCGCATCGGAACGTCGATCTTCGGGAAAAGGCAGTAAAACAGAATAGTTACCGCAAAGCGGTATATATAGTTGTATAGTGAGGATTACAACATTTTTCTAAGATAAAGTAGGGGGGTATCATGGGAAAATTCAGAGACGGGTGGAACAAATTCACCACCTTGATCGGACTTGAACCGATCGAAGATGAAGTTAATTATGTTGATGATACGGAAGAGACCGTAACCGAAGAAGTCATCGAAGAGCCCATAAGGGCTGCTGCTCCTGAGAGACAGAGACCTTCAAGAGTCTATCGTCAGGAAAGGTCCCGTGAAAGGGCCGAGAAGGAAGAAGAACAGCAGTCTGTATTCTCTTCAAGGAAGCGTTCAACCGGCAACCTTATCAACATAGCCGATAACTACAGAGAGACCAGCAACAGCGGTGTCATGCTCAAGATCTTCCATCCTCAGTCATATGAAGATGCTACGATCATAATCGACAACCTCAGGTCCCGCAGGCCGATAATAATCAACATCGATGAGATCGATGTGAAGCTTGCCCAGAGGATACTCGATTTTGTTTCCGGCGCTGTCATGGCTCTGAACGGCAATATCGAAAAAGCAGGACGCAACATCTATGCTGTCACTCCTTCCAATATCTCGATATCGGTCGGAACGAACGATACTGCTGATGACAATATCTACTTAAGAGAAAACTTCAACTGATATTTGACTTTAACAATAACGAATTGATATATGCTCAATTTTTAGAGATAGATTTTGAGCATATATTGTTTTTCATACCCTTTTGGAGGAATCATGGACATCAGTAATTTAACAGGAAAGGAATTTCCAAAGGCAAAACGCGGCGGGCTTGACGAGTTTTCCGTCCATTCATATCTTAAAGAGATACAGAGCAGCATAAACGGCCTGAACAGTGAGAATCAGGAACTCAGGACCAGAGTGGAAGAATATAAGAAACAGGAAAGCGCTCTTGCAAGATCCCTAATCGCCGCCGAGGAGACCGCTCAGAAGACTCTTTCCGATGCTCAGGAGGAAGCTTCTAAGATCCTTGAGGATTCAAGACAGGAAGCTTCGTGCATACTTGACAACGCCAACAGAGAAGCTGAAGAGATCAAAAGCAATGCCTTAAAGGAAGTCGAGGAGACACTGTCGAGGCTCAACAGACTAAAGGCATTTGAGGTCGATTTCAAAGCAAGGATACTCGAAGACATCGAGAACGAAAAGAACAGATTCCAGAATGATTTTTCTTCAGATCAGATGTGGGCTGCATCAGAAGAAGCCCGTGAAGCCGAGAGCTATGCCACTTCCGAAGATTCTGTTCCTCAGTCTGATGAGGTTCCTGAAACTGAAGAAACAGATGATCACGAAGAAGGTCATATCGAGCTTAAGTCCATCTATGAGGATCTTCCCCAGACCGAAGATGACTTAAGGAAGCTTATCCAGGAACTTTAACTGTCTCCACTCCCCTATGCTAGAAACCCTTATAATCATCTTATCTGTCATTATCGATCAGATAACGAAATACATCGCTTCAATCAAGCTTTTAAGTCCTTATGATATCATCCCTGGTGTCATAAGGCTTCATTATGTCAAGATCACCGTTATGGCATTCGGCCTTTTAAAGGATCAGACCGCTTTTCTTGCCGCTGTTTCCGTTATAATGACCGGAGTAATGATCTATGACGAACCCTCTTATGATACGGTCAACCGCGTTTCCTGCTGCTCCTCCGGCTATCATCGAAAGAGAGACAGAGAAGAGCTTTCCGCATTCTTTTGAGTATTTTATAAGAGC
>JAILNZ010000149.1 GCA_024691135.1 Clostridiales bacterium | reverse complement strand
TCTTTGAGCGAGCTTTTCGACAGGCTTATATACCGTCATGAGCTGGGTTCCCTCGACGATCCTCTGACAGGCCTCGAGATCCGCATCCTGACCCACGACATTGATCTCTCCCGCGACTCTCATCTCCGACAAAACCGGAACCACGGCACTTGCGAGGTTATCGTTGCCGCACATTATGGCATCTACCGACTTGACCGTAGACTGGTTCTTTCTTACGTATGAAGCCGCGATCTCGGCTCTCCAGCCGTCACAGTGCATCGTGTCAACGATCTTTATGTTATTCTTCTGCATTACGCTCCTGAAGCCTTCTTCAACAAGATATACATTATTGTCGTCTTCCGAGCCTCCGAGCATCATGACCTTCTTATTCGGAAGTCCGGCGTTGATCAGGGCTTCCGCCATGAGCTCGCCGACTCTCACGTTATCAAATGATATATAGAGATCGACTCCGGCATTACAAATGAGTCTGTCATATGCAATTACCTTGATGCCTTTTTCCTTCGCGGCGGCTACCTCCTCCGAGAGGTTAAAACCGTCGATGGCGATGATCACGATAACGTCCATGCCCTCGTCGATGAAGTACTTGATCTGCTTCTTCTGCTCTTCCAGGCTTCCGTTCGCATTCTGCACATTGACTTCGGCCCCGAGTTCCTTCGCGGTCGATACGAATACGTCACGGTCCCTCTGCCAGCGCTCGATGATGAACGAGTCGAAGCTCAGGCCTATCTTTATCTTGTCATTATCGTTCTTGTTCAGTATCTGCTCGTTGTTCATGCCCTTACAAGAAGACAGCATAAGGGATATAAGGAGCAGTATCGACAATATTAACTTACCTGATCTTCTCATACCGGATTCTCCTTATATTCTGTCGGCGTGACACCGACATTCTTCTTAAATATCCTGCTGAAATAGTTCGGATCGGTATATCCGACCATCTGGCAGATCTCCTTCATCGAATACGATGTGCCGCTTAATAGCTCCTTTGCCTTCTCGATCCTCAGGTTGGTCAGGTATTCGACAAAGCCTTCGCCCGTCTCGTCCTTGAAGAGCTTACTGAAATAGTAAGGGCTTATGTTCACTTCCCTTGACACATCATCAAGTGATATATCGGTATTATAATTCTTATTAATATATTCCCTTGCCGATGCGATGGTCTTCGTGGACTTCTCGGCCTTCTTCTCGACGACGTTTCTCGTCGCTTCCGTCATCTTCTCGATAAACCATCTTCTAAGCTCGTCATGATCCTCAGTAGACATGATCTTCGGAAGGTAATCCGCCCTCGAATCGAAAACATACTTCATGCCGCCCGAGCTGTACGCGATCTTCTCGGCCCACAGGACAAACTCGAGTATCTTAAGTCGCATGTCCATGATACCGGTGGAAGGGTTCTTGAGCATCCATTCAAAATATGCATTAGAGGAAACGGCGACCTTATGGTCATCTCCCTCCTTTATCTCCTCGAAAAGCTGTTTCTCGAGATCCTTCGGATAGTTGCTCTCATATTCGAGTCCCATGGGAAGGTCCTCGACATGAACGACGTTTTCGGTGGTCATCGTAAGCGCCTTCAGGGCTTCGCTATAGGAGGACTTGAGCTCCATTATCGGCTTGATGCTTCCTATGCCTATCCTTATCTGCTGGCTCGTCTTGACCATAAGTATCCTCGCGATATCCCTGGCTTCATCGATGAGCTTGATACGCTCATCCAAAGTAAGATCCTTTTCCTTGGTCGGGACCAGTATCGCGATCTTATTGGCCATGATCGAACCGACGAGACACTTGAATCTCTGCTTGAACGTATCACAGATCTCGTTATAGTGCTGCTGGAGCTTGACGGAGCTTCCGACCGCATTCGTGAGATGGCTTCCCTCCTGCTTGTCACCGCAGACAAAAGCGATCATGAAACCCTGCTCCTCGTTGATCTCGAGGATGGATTTGTAGCTCTCGATGTCATCATAGAACTTTTCCTGGAACAGGACATTATATATGAATCCGCTCTCGATGATCGGAACGACGATCTCGAGCTTTTCCTTGATTATGAGGTCGTTGGTCCTCTGGGTCCTCTGACCGTCTATAACTTCCATGGCTTTCCTGATGATAGCGACGATCCTGTTTTTGTCCATAGGCTTCGTTATGTACTCCAGTACGTCAAGAGCTATGGATTCCTGGGCATAGTCGAATTTGTCATATGCGGACATAACGATAAGGACGACCTTGCTGTTGACCCTTCGTATCTCCTTCATCGCGTCGATGCCGTTGATCCCGGGCATCATGATATCCATGATTATGATATCCGGCGAGAAGGTCTCCGCCAGTTCGATCGCGCCGCGGCCGGTCTTGGCGATCTTGACTTCGCAAAGATCCCCAAATTCCTTTTCGATAATGAAACTCAAGGAATCGGTTACTATTCCTTCGTCATCTGCGAGCATTATCTTATACATCGTCTTCTGTCTCCTTAATAGGCAGATAGAAAAGGAATTCGGTTCCCTTGTTCTTGCCCTCGCTTACTATAGTCAAAACATCCTCGGTGTCAAGGAATATCCTAAGACGTTCGATAACATTGTCAAGTCCCACCCCGTTAGAATCCATGGAGTCGCTGTTCTTCTTGGAATTTCCGCTCAAGATGTCCTTTATGGTCTCCTCACTCATTCCGACGCCGTTGTCCTTGACGCTGACGCAGACACTGTTATCGATCCTTTTTACCTTTATGGTTATTACTTTATCATAATCAACGTTCCTTATTCCGTGGTTAATTGCGTTTTCGACAAGAGGCTGGACGATCATGCTCGGGATCTCGACATCAAGGAGGCTGTCGTCTATGTCCTTTATGAACCGGATCTCGCCCGCGAAGCGGACATTGATTATGAATATATAGTGATCGATAAGCTCGATCTCGTCGCGGAGCCTTATGATCTCATCGTTTTTCTTGATGTTGTACCTGAAGAACTCCGACATGTTCTGGACAAACTCGTAAGTCTTGTCGGCACCTTCCATCATCGCGAGCTGGGCTCCCGCGTTGAGCGTGTTGAACAGGAAGTGCGGGTTGATCTGAGCCTGCAGATACTTGAGCTGGGCGTCCTTGAGGTGGGTCTCCATCATGAGCTCCTTCTCCTTATGCTGACGCTCCATCTCCATATTCTCCCTGATCTGATCGATATAATTCCTTATGCTTACGACCATCTTATTGAACGCCGTGGTAACGACACCGATCTCGTCCTTGCTCTCGACTCTCGGTAGTTCAACGTCAAAATTACCCTTGGCAACGTCGTTTGCGGATTCCGAGAGAGTCTGAAGAGGCCTTATGAGACGTCCCGTGTAATTGATGATCGCAAAAGCGTTCGTCACGATAACGGCGATGATAACGATCATACTGAAGTTCTGCATACTCCGCAGGCTTTTCGATATGTCGCTGTATGTTCTGGAGTTATCTTCAAAACGGCTCGTATTAAGGCTCTCGATATAGATATTTATATAGTTGTACATGGCTGTGGCGGACTCGTAACGCATCCTGTATTTCTCGACGTTACGTCCTCTCTTCGCCTCTATCGTCTGGGATACCAGGTTCAGGTAGTCTTCGCTCATGTTCCTTATGTTCCTCTGCATGATATCGTAGGAGGAATCCGTAACATCGATATTCAGGTTTTGGATGAGGTTCCTGTACTTCTGGTCATTTATGTAGTAGTACTCCAGAGCATCGGAAGACTTGACGTTAAGGTATTCGGTCATCGAGACCTGAACGTCGGATAAGGCGTTAGACAGGTCGTTAAGATAGAGGTTATCCTCATATGTCCTCTGAAGACGCGCGGAAACGGTCGTGATACCGATAAGAAGGCTCGTATTAACGGCAAGGATAAGAAAGCTCGACAGGATATAGACGAGCGTCATCTTGATCTGCAGAGGAAGGTCACGGAATCTATGCTTCGCCATTTGTATCCTCCGTAACCAGATACTCTTTTATATTGGTGCTGTTTATAAGGATGACATCAACGGTATAATACGCATTCGCAAAACCGATCTTATCATACGAGATAAGGGCTTCCACCGAATATTCACCCATCTCCTTGGTGTCGATCTTTATCGTTGAATCGATGATCTCCCTGTCGATACCCTGAAGGACCGTATCTGAGTCATAGCAGCCGAGGATATGCACCAGTCCGACCTTGTTATAATCGATGACGGCCTGATAGACACAGGTCGTATCAAGTTCGTTAAGGCAGACGATGATATCGGGAAGGTCGTCGGCGATAAACAGGTCGCGGATCGACTCCTCAACGGAAAAAGTATTCTTCTCATCGACCATGACCATCTCGAGCGAGATCCTTCTGCCGTACTCCTTGGAATTCTCGATCGTCTCCTGGATACTCGCATATATGATCGACTGGCCCGATGACGGGACTGTATTTGCAACAACGGCAACACGGACACGCGGAGTATCCTCCGTGATCAAGGTAGCCGCCGTCTCAAGGATCTGTTTACTGTATTCCTTACCGAGATCGTTATTACCGACTCCGATATAACTTATCCTCCGGCTCGATGTACAGTCACTGTTGACGGTAACGACGGGGATGGATGCGTTCATCGCTTCATCGATCAGACCGAGCATCTCTTCGCTCTCGTCGGCATTGAGGATGATCCCGTCAACGTTGGCGGCTATTGCCATGCGCATAAGATCTTCCTTGGTGCAGTCGCTGGAGAGGTCGCTTCCGAAGTTCTCGACATAGATATTCCTGGCAAGTCCGTAATCCGAGGCGCCCTTATAGACGGACTGCCAGAAGGACGAATCCCTGTCATCCGTTATGAGGACATAATACTTGTCATAGAACTCCTTGCCCGAAGCACCCGTATCGTTACGGAGATAAACGCGCAGGAAGCCTGCAGTTACGATCACCGTAACCATTATCATTGCGATATATGCGATTATATAGAAATATCTGGTGCCTCTGTACTTACGCTTCATGGTCCCTCGGTATAGATAAGTTACCCCTTATTATACCATGCCGTAAACACCCTTCGCCAAGATAAACAGACCGCAGAGGATAACGAAGGTGCCGAGGATGAAGTTGACCTTTTTATAGGTCTTGTCGGTGATGCGGTTCCTGTGGAAATTAACGAACAGGCAAAGGCCGAGCCACCATGTAAAAGTTCCGAGGACGATACTTAGAAGAAGCGTTCCCGACTGGAGCGGTCCGTGAACGTCCGTGATGTCAAATGAAGTAAAGGCGATCATGAAAGCGACCATGGTTCCGGGATTAAGGAGAGCCGCTGCCATAGAGGTGAAGAAATAAACGGCAAGGCTGTCACCCTTCGCTTCCGCCTTCTCTATCTTTGCCTTTTTTATGTAGATCGAGATGCCTATCGCGATGATGACGAAGCTTCCGAAGATCTCTATCAGAGACTCATTCTTTTCGAGAAAATCAGATATGACTCTGACGCCCATGATACCTATGAATGCGAAGATGAAGTCCGCGAAGCAGGAGCCCGCGCCGGAAGCAAATCCGCCCTTAAATCCGTGCGTCAATGTCCTTTTTATGGTGAGAGCACCAATAGCTCCCGCGGGAACGCCGAGCACGAGACCTATCAGATAACCTTTGAGAAACAGTTCTAAGAGCATGATATTTCCTTTATTTTTTCTGAAAAACAGAATACACTACTTGCCATCTTTTGTTAAGCAAAAACCTCGCAGATATGGTATTCTTAAAAAATACTTATGATTTTCTTAATGAGAACTCAAGGAGATACCTATGAAGGATAAAAAAGGCATAATCTTCGACATGGACGGAACGGTCTGGGACAGTTCCGAAAATGTCGCAAAGGCCTGGACCGTCAAGGTCAAAGAAGCAGGATTTGACAAGGTCGTAACGAGAGAAGACATCCAGAGCGTAATGGGTAAACCGATGGACGTCATAGCTGATATCCTCTTCACATATACAAAGAAAGGCAAGCAGAGGAATGCTCTCCGAAAAGCATGTGAAGAGTATGAGAACCAGTACCTTAGGGAAAACGGCGGGATCTTATATCCGGATGTGGTAAAGACATGGGAAAAGCTCAAAAAACAGGGCTATCACCTCTATATCGTAAGTAACTGTCAGGCGGGATATATCGAATCCTTCCTGGAGTTCTATAAGATCCCCTGGGGATCTGAAGAAGATCTCATAGAAGACATCGAATGCTACGGAAATAATCTTCTTCAGAAAGACGAGAACATAAGCCTCGTATGCGAGAGGAACAACCTCACGAAGGCCTGCTATGTCGGAGACATACAAAGCGACTATGACGCGACACACAAGGCGGGTCTTCCGTTCATACATGCTACATACGGCTTCGGTTCGATAGATACCGAGACCGCTAAGATAGACAGATTCAGCGATCTGCCAAAAACAGTCAAGGAGGTCCTAAAATGAGCAAAGATCAAATCTCGATCCCGTTGATCCTCAAGATCGAAAGAGGCGTTACAGCAAAGATAGGCACCTATCTTAAGGACGCGGGCCTTACACAGGTAACGATCCTTTTCGGAAACGGTCTCATCTCCATGTTCGGAGATACGGTGTTCAGGTCCTGTGAAGATGCAGGTGTTAAGATCCTTCATCACCAGGAGATGGATACCGTGGATTTTAACGATATAACCAATCTTGCTTTCGAACTTCCGAACAAGACCCAGGCCATAATCGGCATGGGCGGCGGCAAGGTCATCGATGCGGCCAAGTACATAGGCTATGTCCTGAGGATCCCGTTCATAAGCGTTCCGACAAGTTCCTCTTCCGACGGATTCTCGAGTTCCTCCGCTTCACTTACGGTCGGCGGTCACAGAAAGTCCGTTCCGGCCAAGATGGCTTACGGGATCCTTGTCGATACGGATGTCATAAAGAGCGCGCCCGTTAGATTTCTATATTCGGGTATCGGAGATATGGTCGCCAAGATCTCATCGACATACGACTGGCAGCACGAGGAAGATCAGGGGTATCTCGAGGTCAACGACTTCGCGTTCATGATCGCCAAGAAAGCCGTCAACTCATTTGTAAGAACACCATTTGAATCCATAGAGGAAAATCTTTTCCTCAAAGAACTATTGGATTCCCTCGCAATGAGCGGCGTAGCAAACGAGATCGCGGGGTCCTCGGCTCCGACATCCGGAAGCGAGCACCTGATATCCCACGCTATGGACCAGTTCCTTACCCATCCCCAGCTTCACGGCGTTCAGGTCGGTATCGCGACATACATAATGTGCAAGATCTGTGATCACCGCTGGCA
This sequence comes from Clostridiales bacterium, assembly GCA_024691135.1. GTDB lineage: Bacteria > Bacillota > Clostridia > Saccharofermentanales > Saccharofermentanaceae > Saccharofermentans. Next base: position 373 of record JAILNZ010000149.1, on the reverse strand, counting down.
GCGTGTCGATACCATCTTCACAAAGACCGGATTCTGGGATTACTGCAAGACGCTGGAACTCAAGGCAGCCGACTTTGAAGAAGCCATAGATATGGCTCCGCAGATCAAGCCCCACAGGCATACCTATCTCCATGAGGAAAAATACCGGGAGCTCGCCAAAGCGCTCCTCCGGGAAGATCCGAAGCTCACGGCCATACTTCACTGATAACAAGATTCGAAAAAGGCTGCCTTCTGAAGTGAACCCACTTTGTTGGACGGTTTAAAAAGAGTATAAGGACTGATTCCTTGCCTGGCAAGGAGTCAGTCCTTTCAGTTTGACCTGAATCCTCTCGTTGTTGTAGTACACAATGTATTCTTCCATAGCCTTCTGTAG
>JAILNZ010000099.1 GCA_024691135.1 Clostridiales bacterium | reverse complement strand
TCGTAAGCGCCCTGTAGATCATGCCAGGGAAAGCGCTCGCCCTAACTTCGATGCGGTCGCCGGCAAACGGCTTGATCCTCGCAGCTTTCTCGGCAGCGGTCTTGCCCGCAAAATAATTGTAGGTATAGTCATTTTCCGGATGGAGATCCACAACGGCCTTTGTCTGCCCTGCTTCACACCAGCCGATACCCGACATGTTCTTTCCTACCAGCGGAACCGCGTCAAAAGATATCTTCAAGATATTCACTCCTCGGATAGATTTCGTATTATTGTACCACAAGCTCTTCTATCATGCGCAAAGGCTCGTCGCTCTCCTCCCAGTCGGGATGAGCGACAACATATACATGGAACAGATCGTGACCGCCTTCTTTTGTTGTGCCGTCAAAGAGCCTGATGTCCGATCCCTTTTTCGAGAGGGAGGAGTAAAAGTACATCGTCTCCTCGTGCATGGAATCCTTGTCGCTGGTTATGGCGATGATCGGCGGAGGGGTCTTCTTGCTCTTCTCGGTCAGGACCGTCAGATCCCTCGCGTAGACCGGGATGCGGGCCTTCTCGTCCTCGGGGAAGTAGGCCGTCTCCAGGGCCTTGATGTAATTCTGGCTGTCGCAGGTGCCGGGACAGATCATGACGATGCCGCTGATGTTGACGGAAGGCGCCGTGAAGCAGCGGTAGTCGTGGCGGATGTCCTTATCGCTCAGGACGGCCCAGACGGTGTAGGCCAGAAAGCCGCCGGCGGAATCGCCCATCAGGACGATGTCTTCGATGCCGTATGTGTCGACGAGGTGGGCGATCGAACTTACGATCTCGTTTACCATGTCAACGAGGCTTCCGTCGGGGAAGATCGTGTAGTTTACGGATGCGACCGGAAGGCGGGTCCTTCTCGCGACGTGCATGTTGAAGCACATGTTGATCTCCTTTAAGCCGTAAACGTAACCGCCGCCGTGGATATCGAGGATGAGCCTTTTCTTCTCCATGTTCTCGAAGCTTACGCCTTCCGGAAAATAGAGGTCGAACCTGTGCTCGACCTTTCCGTCTTTTATGTAGGCGAGATCCCTCACCGCCTGAACGTCTGAAGGATAGACCTCGTCCCTCATACGCGGAATGTCCGCGTCGTTGCAGAGCTTGATAAAATTCTTACGGGTCCTGTCGACAACTATCTTTTTTATTCCCACTGTCTCTTTTGCTCCAATGTTTTTTGTTACATTATAAACATAAAAGCGGGTAATAGTGTATAATGCGAATTGATTTTTGATCAGGAAAGGAATTCATATATGGATAACAAGGAACAGCTGATCAGTCTCCTGTCGGCATTTATCTGCCACGCGAGCTCTCACCTTCCGGACGACGTCCTGAAAAGACTCGGCGAGATGAGGGAGATCGAGAAGGAAGGCTTTGCGGCAACTATCTATGAGGCAATGTTTGAAAACATGAAGCTCGCCGACGAGCTCAAGAGACCGTCCTGTCAGGACACCGGCGTTCTTCAGTTTTTTGTAAAGGCAGGAACGAAATTCCCTTATCTCGATGATCTTGCCGACGTTCTCCGCGAGGCGACCATAAAGGCGACAAAGGAAGCACCTCTGCGTCATAACGCGGTGGAGGTTTTCGAGGAGAAAAATACAGGTAATAACGTAGGTCACAGGATCCCGTGGATCGACTGGGAGATCGTCCCGGGCAGCAGCGACGTCGAGATCTATCTCTATATGGCGGGCGGCGGATGCAGCCTCCCCGGGTTCTCGAAGGTCCTTATGCCTCTCGAAGGATATGAGGGCATCATTAAGGCGGTCTTCGACCAGATGACATCTTACGGCGTAAACGCATGTCCTCCGTGCCTTGTCGGAATCGGTATCGCGGGCTCCGCGGAAGTGGCTGCCAAGCTCTCCAAGAAGGCGCTTTTGAGGCCTGTCGGATCACATAATCCGAATCCGAGAGCGAAGATGATGGAAGAAGAGATCGAGAACGGTCTTAACAAGATCGGCCTGGGTCCGGGCGGACTGGGCGGCAAGCTCTCCGTCATGGGCGTCAATATCGAACAGGCGGCGCGTCACCCTGCAACACTTGCAGTCGGAATGAATACGGCCTGCTGGGCACACAGGAGAGCAGGTATAAAGATCTCTTCAGATCTCTCCTACGATCTTTTCACACATAAAGGAGTCACCTTATGAGCACATATGAACTTACCATGCCTGTAAGCGACAGCGATATCAAAAAACTTAAGATCGGCGATGTGATCTTTCTTAACGGTACCATCGTTACGGGCAGGGACGACTGTCACCACCGTGTCGTTAAGCAGGGCAAGGAATTTCCTGTTGATATAAAGGGCAAGGCGATCTTTCACGCAGGCCCGATCATGAAGAAGAATGACGACGGAACATATACCGTCGTAAGCGTGGGACCGACGACTTCCATGCGTATGGAATCATGTGAGGCGGAGTTCCTGAAGGAGACAGGCGTTAAGATAATCATCGGCAAGGGCGGAATGGGTCCCAAGACTACAAAGGGCTGCGTCGACAGCTGCGCCGTCCATACGATCTTCCCGGGCGGATGCGCCGTTATCGCGGCCAAGGAAGTCGAGAAGGTATCGGGCGTCGAGTGGCTCGATCTCGGCATGCCTGAGGCGGCCTGGATCATGGAGGCAAAGAAGTTCGGACCTCTGATCGTATCTATCGATTCTTACGGAAACAACCTGATCGACGAGAATAAAAAGACCTTTAACGAGCGCAAGGCTCCTGTCGTAAGCGACATTTCCGCCAAGCTCGATTTCCTGGAGTAAAAAGATGAGGGGTCTAAGGCTCTCCGATCTCCGGAATTATGACGCCCTGATCCTGGATCTCGACGGCACCATGCTCGATTCCATGGGAGTATGGAACGAAGTCGACAAGATCTTCCTGGGCAGGCGCGGATTTGCCGTGGACAGGGAATATACCGACACCGTAAAGAGCTGCTCCATGACGCAGTCGGCCGAGTATACCATACGAAGGTTCGGTCTTTCCGAGACGCCTGACGAGGTCATCGCCGAGTGGGAGGAGACTGTCGGCGAAGAGTATAAGAACAGCATAAAGCTCAAAGAAGGCGTCCGGGAATTCCTTTTCGCCGCAAAGGAGATGGGGCTCAAACTCACGTGTGCGACGGCGCTGTCGTCAAAGAATGCCGTGAACAGCCTTAAGAATAACGGCGTCTTCTCTCTTTTCGAAAACATAACGACGCTTGAGGATCTGGGGCACATGACCAATAAGAACGATCCGTCCATCTTTTTCAAGGCCGCAGCAAAGGTCGGATGCATTCCTTCAAGATGCCTTGTATTCGAAGATGTCTACGGCGCTTTGGAGGGGGCAAAAAAAGGAGGCTTTGATTCGGTCATCGTATATGACGAACTGAGCTCCAAAGATTACGAGAAAGCGGGCAGTATAGCCGATTTCAGCGTTTTTGACTGGACTTGTGTCCAATGTTAACAGAACTGTAAACTGATTATCCATAAAACGACAAATTTAAATGCGATAATACAGTATGTCCAAGTATGAACATCGGGAGCGTTTATGGGATTAAAAGAAGGCAACGAATTCACAAATGATATCCGGGTGGTATTTTGTTCCCTTGTAGGTTTTGCGGTCGCGTTCTGCGTTGCGGTGACCGTTCAGCTCGTCTTGGTGAATCCTTATATCAAGATCGGACTTGCAGTCGTTCAGATACTCGGCTGCGTTGTCGTCAATATGCTCTTCGGCAGACTCGGATTCGGAATATCGATTTCCATCAACATCCTTCAGATATTCATATTCGTCATGGACTTCATCAGGTTCGGTGACAAGTCCTCCCTGGCGATCGTTTTCTTCGACGTCGCCGCGATCCTCATCTGCATATCGCTTCAGATCTTCATGGGTACTGTCTACTCGAGGATGTTCAGGGTAAAAAAGCTCTATAACCAGGCGAGGAACCAGCTGTTCTCCGCGACTGAGGAAAACCGTTCGTCTTCTTCCGGAAGAAGTGACGTTGACAGGACGGTCATAAAGCAGGACAGGAAGAATCCTCAAAATCTCGATCCGCTCACGGCGCTTCCCAACAGATACAAGGTAATAGGCGAAGTCGAGAACTGGATCGACGACAAGCTCAGCCTCATGCAGTCAGGCGGCGGTATCAACAGATCGGTCGATACCAGCATCACCGTCATCTATTTCAATATCGAGAACTATAACGACATCCTCTATAAGCTCGGCCACCACCCGACGGATCTCTTTATCCAGAAGCTCGCGCATAAGCTCCGCGAGGAAGCTCATCCGCACGATCTTCTCGGCCGCGTGGCAGCAGGCGAATTCGTGATCGCGGCCAAGCGCTCGATCCCGAGGGAAGTCCTTCTGAAATACATCGACTCGCTCACGGAAACGATCAAGAGGAGTTTTTCCTACGGTAAGACTTCCATCCCGATAAGGGTATGCGCCGGATGCGCTTCATTCCCGGATGATGCCAGATTTGCAGGCGATCTCCTCTCATGCGCAGAGCACGCACTCGTAAGCGGTGCACGCCTGTCGGGCGGCAATGATTCCGTGATGCTCTATAGCGAACTTTCCGATCCGTCATTCACGGCGCACGGCACGGTACTTGAACCCGAAGTTTTCGCGAAGATGGAGAAGACCCTGCCTCTCGCCATCAAGAACAACGAAGTCTATGTGGTCTATCAGCCTCAGTATAATATCGAAGGCGAGCTCACCGGCTTTGAGGCTTTTCTGCGCTGGAAGAACAGCGAGCTCGGCACCTTTAACGCCCTCGACTTCCTGCAGATAGCCGAGAAGACGGGCACTATCTACGATCTCGGACACTTCAGCATCCAGTGCGCGATCATGACGCTCGCCATGATAAACGACCTCGACCCGAAGCTCAAGATGACGGTAAACCTCTCATCCTCGGAACTTAAGAACGGCGATACCCCGGGCCTTCTTGCCGACCTCATCGGAAGATACCGGATCATGCCGGAGAACCTCATCGTAGATATCCCTGAAGAGTGCCTCACGACTTCGTTTGACATGGTAAGACCTGCGATCAACTATATCGCGTCGCTCGGCGTGTCCATGACACTCGATAACTTCGGAAGAGGATATTCCTCGCTCAACAACATCCCGCTCCTGCCTGTAAAGGGCATCAAGCTCGACAGCAACTTCACCAAGAACGTGGGTTCCGGCGACGAAGACATGTCAGTCCTCACCGCGTCCATCATCGATCTCATGCACGAGATCGACATCTACGTCTGCGCGACAGGCGTCGGATCAAGGGAACTCTTCCAGAAGCTCCGCGATTATAACTGCGACTTCTATCAGGGCGCTTTCCTAAGTAAGCCGATCCCTGATAAGGAGATCCCGAACGTCATAAAAAAAGCCGGAGTTCCTTCGCAAGCCTGGAAACAGGCAGCCCCATAACATTATAGAAATCACCGTTCAGCTTCTTGATCAGAAGCGAACCTTTCCCCTGTATGCCGTACGCACCTGCCTTGTCGTACGGCTCTTTTGTATCCGCATATTCCTTTATCAGCTCTTCCTGATAACCGTCCATATCATTGAAGATGACTTCGCTCTCTTCATAGAAACTGACCGTCTTCTCCTCCGACACGAGGCTCACGCCCGTGATCACGTAATGAGGCGCGCCGCTGAGCTTTCTTAACATCCTCACCGCATCTTCCCTGTCTTCCGGCTTTCCCAGGATCTCGTCCTTCGTCACGACACACGTGTCCGCGCCTATCACGATCACGCCGTCCTTTTCCTCCAGTTCCCCGAAAACGGCCTTCGCCTTCGTCTTTCCGAGAAGCACGGCCATCTCTTTTCCGGCCTCTGTCATGTCGTCATGCTTTTTCAGCACTTCCTCCTCGATCGAGCGCTCGTCGACATCAGCGGTGATGACCTCAAAATCATCAACGATCAGGGACAGTAATTCTTTCCTTCTCGGGGACTGACTCGCGAGTATTATTCTGTGCATTTTGCCGTAACTCCTTTTCGAAAAAGACGTGCTATAATCTAAGCCGTTAAGATTATAGCAGATTCCCCCGGAGGTTAAAGATGGACGTACTTTTCGGATATGCAAAAGAAAAGATCAATGTAACTATTCCTGACGAAAACTATATGGCGACTCTCGTGCCTAATCACGTGGAGCTCGGTCTCACAGGCGAAGAGGAGGTAATCAGATCTCTCAAGTCACCTATCGGAACGCCGCGCCTTAAGGATATGGTAACCCCGGGTCAGAAGATCGCGATCATCACTTCCGACATCACGCGCCCGATGCCGAGCTACAAGGTCATCCCGCACGTTCTTGACGAGCTTCACGAAGCAGGCGTCAAGGACAGCGACATCACCGTTGTTTTCGCTCTCGGCAGCCACGGCGGACATACAGAAGAGCGCATGCGCCACATGGTCGGTGACAAGGTCTTCGAGACAGTTAAGTGCATCGACTCCGACATGAACGACACAAAGCATCTGGGCACGACATCCCGCGGCACGCCAGTCGACATCTTCACTCCCGTTGCCGAAGCTGACTTCAAGATCTGCATGGGCAACATCGAATATCACTACTTCGCAGGATACTCCGGCGGCGCCAAGGCTATCATGCCGGGCGTCTCTACGCGTAACGCCATCCAGAACAACCACAGTGCCATGGTACAGCCTGAGGCCTGTGCCGGCCGCCTCGAAGGCAACCCCGTCCGCGAAGACATCGAGGAATCAGGCAAGATCCTCGGCATCGACTTCATCGTCAACGTGGTCCTCAACGAGAAAAAAGAGATAATCAAATGCTTCTCCGGCGACTCCGTCAAGGCTCACCGCGAAGGCTGCAAATTCCTTGATTCCTTCTACGCCATCCCTCTCAAGGAGAAGGCCGACATCGTCCTCGTGAGCGCAGGAGGATTTCCTAAGGACATCAACATGTACCAGGCCCAGAAAGCCCTCGACAACGCCAAGCACGCAGTAAAGGACGGCGGCATCATCATCTGGGTCGCCGAGTGTTCCGAGGGTCTCGGAGAAAAGCACTTCGAAGACTGGATGACAGGTCACGAAAAAGCCTCCGATATGATCCCTCACATCAAGTGCGAATTTATCCTCGGAGGACACAAAGCCGCAGCTATCGCAATGGTTCTCGAGAAAGCCAGGATCTTCCTCGTATCTGGCCTCGAGCCTGACTTCGTAAAGAGCGTATTCCTCGAGCCGTATTCAAGCATCGACGAAGCTCTTAAGGATGCTCTCAATATCATGGGCGAGAATGCGAAGGTCCTCGCTATGCCGTACGGCGGATCTACCCTTCCGAGGATCGGATAAGATTAAAACTCGACCAATATTTCAGGACGAATACCGATACTATCTTCCGGACTGGAGCCGTAACTTTTTTCGCTCTCATATATTTCCCGGCCGTTCCAACAAGATATGTTCCCTTATGATCAGGAGTGTTCGGTCTTAACCAATAAGCGCAAGATCCGTCAATACCTTTATTTTCCCATTCAGGTATGAACCTTGCTTCTTTTTCAGCCTTGATAATAAGATCCATATCTTCGTCACAAAACGGACCATACTCTTCGATAAAATGCTCAACTTCACTAGTCCATCTTCATCAGAGTCTTCTTTATCTATCTGAGTGGTTATATAAGTACCATTAGAGAGAACAAAACCGCATAGTTCCTGATAATCTGAAAAACCATCTAAATCAGTTATAATGTCGCTTTTACTTGAAAAAAGGCAATAATGGATAAAAAATATAATCGTTCCAATAATGTTCCTTTTCTATTTCATAGAATGTATTTCCATATGGGACATGTTTAAAACCACATTCAACAAATAATAATTTATCATCGTCATCAAAAAAAATGTAAGCTTGCAGGGATACTCAAACTCACGTGTTCCATTAGGCTCCTTCTTACCTGTCACATTAACAGTTGTCTCAAACCCGCGATAGGTTTTATAACCCTCATATGACACGACTTCATTATCAAATGATATAGGATTCTCATTGATATATAGTGTTTCGTCTTCTTTTCGGATACTATCAATAATATTGATGTTTTCAGACAAAAACACATATGCATCGTCAACACCTGTCACTCTAACTGAATACCCACTATCGACATCTTCTCTGGCTCTACAGAGCATTGCGGCATCGATATGAACATCTGAGGAAAGTATGAGTCCCATATCATGAGCAAGTTCAACTTGTTCTTCATCTGTAGGCGGATAGATCATTATGTGCTCTTTTTGATACTTGAAAAAAGTCACACTGCTTGTGATCAAAAACACTACAATGAGCAGCACCAAAAAGACTATCCCCACAATTATGATTCTTTTTTTCTTCATAGCAAAGTATTACTCTGCCTAATCATAAACTTCATACTTTCCTCCATTACATCCCTTCTTCTCTTTTCAAGATACTATGATTGCCATACCTTGACAAGGTCCTCGCTATGCCGTACGGCGGATCTACCCTTCCGAGGATAAGCGAGTAAATAACAAACCTGCTAACCAAAATCAAGGACTGCCTCAGTGAGACAGTCCTTGTTAGTTTTATAAGATTTGAGCAACTGTTACTTAAGTTCTTTTTCGAGGAACTTGTAGCAAAGAGCTGCGAGTGCTGCGCCTGCGAGAGGGCCTACGATGAATACCCAGAGGCATACGAGTGCATCTGTGCTTCCGTTGACGATAGCGTTCATGATAGCAGGTCCGATGCTTCTTGCAGGGTTTACGGATGTGCCTGTGAGGCCGATGCCGAAGATGTGTACCAGAACGAGTGTGAGGCCGATCACAAGTCCGCCGAATGATCCGTGATTGCCCTTCTTGGATGTTACGCCGAGGATGGCAAATACAAAGATGAATGTGAGGACTATCTCAACGAGAAGTCCGGCAAACATGTTGCCGTTTACGCCGGCAAGACCGTTTGTGCCCATGCCGCCTGTCTTGTCCTCAACACCGCCGAGCGTGAAGATCAGAGCGAGGAGTCCGCTTCCTGCGAGTGCGCCGCAAACCTGGGCACAACAGTAGAGAGCAAAGTCCTTGACGCTCATGCCGCCTGAGATGAGAACGCCGAGAGATACTGCAGGGTTGATGTGACAACCTGAGATGTTTCCGACTGAGTAAGCCATCGCTACGATGACAAGTCCAAATGCCAGAGCAGTGAGGATGTAACCGCCGCCGTTAACGGCATCACAGCCGACGAGCATCGCTGTGCCGCAGCCGAGAGTTACAAGTACCATCGTACCGATGAGTTCCGCAATAAATTTACGCATAATACTCCAAACCTCCTTTTGTTCAGATAGTTTCATACTATCACACGGTTTTTGCTTTTTACATTGCATTTTCATTATTTTGCCCTTCGGGATCTTCAGAACCACAGATTCTCATTATATCCGATGTATACAGGTTTTGACGGTTCGCCATCTTCGAACGGAAGCCAGACATATCCCTCATTGTCTTTCGCATTTCCATTTGTAACAAACTCGCATACCACCCTGGGAAGACTGACTTCTTTGGGCATTATTGTAAACATTACGCAGGCCTGCGTATAGAACATGTCTTCATCGGTACTTTCTACTATTTCAATGTCGGCATCGGTCACGCTATTATATCTGCAGACAGACCAGACCGTCTTGCCGTAATATGAATCTCGGAGAAGATCGCCTATTCCCGTGTTATCGTCTCTCTTATTCAGGAGTGCCTCTGCTCTGTTAAGTCTGAGGAACGTGCTGTGATTCTGGTCATACGGAGCAGTACCGTAGAACATTCTGCAGTGATTTGTTGAGGCGAAATGTCCGTTTGTCCTTCTTACGATTCGTACTTCTTTGTTCAATGTCTCGATAAAGAATGTCTCATGACTGTCGCCTATCATGAGTATATCCGTGAGGTCATCGGAATAATCAACGGTCTCATAGAAGTCCTTTGCCATTGCTACTGCGTCTCTTGCGGTCTTATAGTCGGTAATTATCCTAAGATACATATCAAATACTGTCGGAGCATTTTCTATCGTCTTCCACAGTCCTTTCTCGTTCTTTTTGAGGTACGAATCAGCTGCAACAAAACATACTCCGTACGCATTGACACCTGCCCATGCAGGCGTTAGATCTCCCCTGTTTCTCGTAAAGGCAACATAATCTATACCGGCTTGTGATGTTTTCTTTACGGGATTCAGAAAAACGGTCGGATCAACAAGATCACACTGCTTGAAAACGGTATTGTAAAGAAAGCCGTTTTGTTCCCAAAATGAATTACCTATAGTACACATATCTTTTTCCTCCTCAAAGATCAGTTTGGATAGTCAAGTGTAAATTTTGCCGCCTGCCTTATGCTGTCGCAGAACCACGGCACCTCAAAATCAGGTGTGGACGAGTACTTGTCAAGGATCTGTTCGTCGCTCATGTCGACTGCTTCATGAAGACCTGCGCGTCTTGCAAGGACAACAAGGTTCACTATCTCGTTTACCGTGAAGTCTGCCTTCTGATCGCGGATAGAATTCTCGTCCCCGTAGATACAGAACAGCGTCTGTACTCCGAGTGTCGGATCTCTCTGTTCAAGTGTCAGATATATACGCCTATTGGATACTGTCATATTATTCGACTTATCAAATGATATCGAATAGCAGTCAATATCGTTATCATATACGGCCGGATTGCCCTGACCAAGCTTCAGGCTGACCTGATCAAGGTTGATCTCATTTGAAGCCAGCCATCCGATAACCTGAGTTGCATTTCTCAAGGCAGTGGTATCATATCCGCCACCCTGTGTCGGACACGGTTCGGGCGGGTTCGCCCCGGATGCAAATATCTTCACCTTGCCGCCGCCGAACGTCTCCTTAACGATCGAAAAAAACATATTAAATCTTCCGGGTCTGCTGAGATGACTGATAAGCGCAACTTCCTTCCCGTATTTTTCGCTATAGCCCTCGGCAATAATAACAATACACGAAGTGGCGCTGTCGCAATAATAGATCGTGTCCTGTTCGATGGGGTCAGCCAGATAATAGTTATCCTGGCTCACATAGATCACTTTTTTTCCGTTCTGGATCAATTCCATAGAGTTCCTCCTACTTTCTGTTTTCGAAAACATTTGCTGATGTCAGTGTTCCCCCTGAAACATCATGGTTACAAAATGATTATAGCAAAAACATTGTCTAAAAACAGACGCTAGCAGAAGATAATTATATTTGTATTGTCAACGATCATGAAATCATCAGACTATGATATCAAGAATGCCCTTCATCTTGGCGATCGCCATGCCGTAGTTTGTAACGGGGACATTCTTTTCCCTGCAGAGTTCGACGCGGTAGCGCATCTCGCGTGCGTTCAGCATGCAGCCGCCGCAGTGGATGACGAGCTTATAGTCCTGAAGTTCGTCTTCGTCCTTGAACTCGAGGCCTGAGCAGTATTCGAAGACCAGATCCTTGCCCGTGAATTCCTTGAGCCACTTGGGAAGCTTGACGGTTCCTATGTCCTCGCACTGTCTGTGATGGGTGCAGCCTTCGGCAATCAGGACCTTGTCGCCGTCCTTAAGATCATCGATCGCGGCGGCGCCTTTCAGCTGCCACTCGTAATCGCCCTTGTACTTAGCCATGAGAATGGAAAAACTTGTGAGAGGGAATCTTTTCGCGACGACCTCGTTTACCTTGGCAAAGGCCTGGGAATCGGTTATGACTAATCTTGGCGCCGTACCGATCTTTTCGATACAGGAAGAAAGCTCTGTATCCCTGCAGGATACGGGGATCGCGCCTTTGTCGAGAAGGCCTCTTAAGACCTGCTGCTGAGGAAGGATGAGCCTTCCTTTGGGCGCGGATGAGTCGATGGGGATCACGAGGATGACGATGTCGCCTTCACCGATGAAGGAAGGGATGAGTTCCGCCTCTTCTTTTTCTTCAGGCATCGATTCCGCGACCCTGTTCTTAAGTTCCTCGATGCCTACGCCGTTGATGGCACTGACGTATAGGATGTTCTTCGCGGGGATGTCTATCCGCTCGTGCTTGAAGAGCTTGAAGTCAGGATACTTGTCGCTCTTGTTCATGACGAGCATGGTCGGGATCGATCTGGACTTCAGCATCTCGTATATGACGATGTCCTCGTCGCTTATGCCCTCGCCGCAATCGATAACGAGGATGGCGATATCGACTTTGCGGACTATCTCCATGCACTTTTTGATGCGGAGCTTTCCGAGCTCGCCTTCGTCGTCGAGACCCGGTGTGTCAATGATGGTAACAGGTCCTAACGGAAGAAGCTCCATCGACTTATAGACGGGATCGGTCGTCGTTCCTTTTACATCGGAAACGATGCTTAAGTTCTGATTGGTAAATGCGTTTACCAGGCTTGATTTGCCGGCGTTGCGCCTTCCGAAAAATCCGATATGAACGCGCTCGCCCATAGGTGTTGAATTAAGACTCATATCCCTCGTCCTTTTTCTCTTCGGCTTCCTCATCGCCGTTAGCCCATTCGTCGGCCTTTTCCGCGCCGACCTTGGCGGACTTGATGATCGTCTTGCCGAGACCCTTGAAAGCGTTTCCGAAGCTCGCGCCTGTGTTGGTCTTATCATCACCGATGCTCTTAAATGCATCGCCTATTCCCTGTCCTGTCTTCTTCCAGTCTGAACGTAAACTCATGTCTATCCCTCCACACTTGATCTATTACGTTAATTATATCACATCAGGCTATATCGATTACGACATATTCCGATATGCAGAATGTCTTATAAGGTATCGCCCAGTCGCCTAAGCCCGACGTCACGATGAAGTCGGTATTGCCGATGGTCTTTTGGCCGTATGTCGCATCGTTGATCCCGAAGAGCACCGCAAACTGGCCTATCGGGAACATCTGCCCGCCGTGGGTATGCCCGCTCAGGACCAGGTCGCACGAAGCCTTTGCCTCGGCGTCGTAATCGCGCGGCTGGTGATCCAGAACGATGGTATATTTATCCGGAGAAGTCTTACTCATCAGTCCGCCTATGTCCTCACGGTCCTCGTATGCCATGTCGAGCCGCCCGACGATCGTATAGGAATCGTTAAGTTCCAGTATCTCATCTTCCAGGACGATGACGCCGTTAGCCTTAAGTTCCGAGATCAGGTCATCATAAGTGAAATCCCTGAAATTGCTGTATCCTTTGTCGTGATTTCCGTTGACGTAGATGACGCCGTATGTGCTCTTCATCTGCCCTAAGGCCCTGCAGCTCCTGACCATGTCCGCACGGCAGCTGTCGTCGTCGACAAAATCGCCCGCGATCAGCACAACATCGGGGCCGGCCTCCTCCATCTCCTTCACGTACTTTTCGAAGCCTTCCGCGTCAAAGGTCGCCCCGACATGCGAATCGGCAAACATCACGATCCTAAGAGGCTCCACATCCTTGGAACTGTTAATCTTATAATCCGTCTCGAAAACATGATGAGCAAAGAAGTATCCTGCCCCCATATAGATCACCGTCAGGACCAGAGCGATCACGGCGCGGCTTATATGGACCGGAGGCCTTTTGACGATAAGGCGGATGATGATCGCCGCGATGTCGGTAAAAAGCCAGAAAATCATCAGATGAAGTGAAAAGACCGCTCCGTAATAGGGAGATATTATGCTCCATATGATCAGCCCGAGAAGCGGGATCCCGGCAAAGACATAAGCAAGGATCTTTCCCTTCTTATTCTCGGGAGCGTAGATTTGTGCCACAAGTCTTCTGAAACGTGTAAGAAGATACACGAATCCTATGATAAGCACTATGAACATCACGATAAAGAGTACAAAAAACATCTATGCCTCCGACGCTTACTCACGAACAAAACCGGTAAATACCGCCTCGCCTCCGGAAATCTTTGTCGAGTAATATGACAGAGCGAATCTCGCCCCCGTAAAGTGGTCGAGCCGGAATCTCATGGCGTGGGGTTTTCCGACCGGTACAGGTCTGCCGTTAAGTTTAACATAACATGATGCGGTATCTTCGGCAAAATCGCATGATATTCCGACGGTCAGAATGTCTTCGTCAAGCTTGATCAGTTCTTCCGTGATCATCGTATCTTCCGACAGATCAAAGATACCTCCTTGGCTCTCGTTACTCATCATGACGGCATAATACCCGTCTTCCCTCTTCGTGATCCCCACAAGGGCAAAGTCCCCGATGAATGCCGTAAGGCACGCGACATCACCTTCATTCATGCCCGAAGCACATATGGTGACTTCGGATGAGCACGAGGGTGTGTTCATTCTCTGTGTAACGGTATTTTTCGCGTGGAAGATGTTCCCCGACGTTTTGTCTGTCCTGATCTTCAGTCCATGGTCGAAGCTTATGAGATCCATATCGGGCTCGTGGTTGAACTGCCAGAAATCCTTCAGCCCCGATTCAAAATTATCGCTTCCGTAGATGCCCTTTACGGTTGCCCTTATTACCTCCCGGTCACCCGTTCCGAAAACAGGTCTGCCGTCATCCATCCTGACCGGAACGATCACGGGGATCCTTCCGACAGCACCGCTGTCCTGAAACATTACTGCACTGTAGGTGCCGTCAGGTCCCTGAACGATCCCGCCCTGGGCGATGCCTGAATCCCTGATGCCCAGGTCGTCGTCATAGACATCTCCGCCTTCGTAAGGTCCGTCTATCCTGTCAGATGAGAAGCAAGCCTCAACGCGCCTCCAGCGGTCCTTCAGCGAATGGATCAGAAAGACATGATACTTCCCTCCGATCTTATAGGCATGCGACCCTTCGTACCCGAGAAAACCGTTCTCTTCGCTTATGATCACGCGGTCGGTCCCGCCTTCTTTTGGCGCAGTCAGGCCGTCATTTAATTCCGTAAGACGGATATCAGTATTTCCGTAGAACAGGAACGCCTTCCCGTCATCGAAAAGAAGTGACGGGTCGTGATAGAAACCCTTGATCTCATTTCTTACCCAGGGCCCCTTAAGGTCAGAAGATCTGAACAGGCAGGTCTTTTTCGTGTCATTGCTCGAAAAGACAACGTAGAATACCCCGTCGTAAAACCTTAGGGACGGCGCCCACATCCCTTTGCCGTAGATGTGTTCTTCACCTTCCAGACGTTGGGCACCGGTTTTTTCGAGAAAGGAAAAGACATAGGAAAAATGTTCCCATGTCTTGAGGTCGGGCGACCTTAGTATCTCGCCGCCCGGGAAAAAATGCATTGTCGTTGTTATGAGGTAATAGTACCCGTCGTGAAAGATCACGTCGGGATCAGGAATATCGGTGTCAAAAAGGATATTATGTCTCATCAGGATGCGCCGGATGATTCCAGCGAGAAGATCGGGATGTCCTTATAATCGTAGATAGTCATCTCGTTGATGTGCTCTTTGCCTTCCCTGCTGTAGACATCGGCTTTGTAGACTATCTTGTACGGGCGATCCCCGTCGTCCGCGATGATGTTCTCGATGACGCCGTCACACTTGACAACCTGGAGGATGGATTTTCCGCCGTAATCGTTAGTAAGTTCGGTCGAAGGCTGATCGAGCTTTTTGACATTGCCCTCGATGCAGTCCAGGAATTCCTGTGCCTCCTCCTCGTCAACACCTGTGAACATCTTGGAAAGCTGCGCGGCATCCTTGTTCAGTACCGCCTCCGCGATCTTGCCGCTCATGCTGTCAGCCTTGAAGGAAGAAGCGTGATTGAACTTTCCGTAGACGGCATTGCCGATGATGAAAAGAAGCGGGATCGCCGCAAGAACGGTCACGACCATACCTATCCCCTTAAACGGCTGACCGGTCTTGCCGCTCTTCTTCATGACAACCGAGATAACGACAAGTACGATGCCTGCGATCAAAGCAAAGATGAGAAGTCCCATAAACGTCTTCATCAGCGCAATATAACGGTTAAACATGTCAGCAATAAAGTTCATATAGTAACCTCCGCCCTTCGACTCCTAACTTAGTTTATTCGTAGAGCGGGCAATATGCAAATATTTTTTACACCCTTACTCTGCCTGAACAGACGTCATGGCAACGGTGTTGACGATATCTTCGACCGAGCAGCCTCTGGACAGATCGTTACAAGGCTTGGCCAGTCCCTGCAAGACCGCAAAGCAGTCGGCACCGCCGAGTCTTTCCGTGATCTTATAACCGATGTTTCCTGCCTGAAGATCAGGGAAGATAAGAACGTTGGCTCTTCCCGCCACAGGACTTCCCTTGGCCTTCGATGCACCGATCTCGGGAACGAGTGCTGCGTCAAACTGCATCTCTCCGTCCAGGAGCAGATCCGGTGCGAGTTCGTGAGCGAGCCTTGTCGCTTCCCTCACCTTGTCAACGAGTTCGTGGTTGGCGCTGCCCTTGGTCGAGAACGACAGCATCGCAACACGCGGCTCCTCTACACCGCAGAGTACCCTGGCGGTATCAGCAGCAGCGACCGCAATATTGGCGAGCTCTTCTGCCGTCGGGCACGGGATGACTACGCAGTCGGCATATACGAGAAGTCCGTTCTCGCCGATGGTCTTGTTCGGGCAATCCATGAGAAAGCTCGAAGATACGACCTTCATTCCCGGCTTTGTCTTGATTATCTGAAGAGCCGGACGGAGCATGTCGCCCGTCGTGTGAACGGCGCCTGATACGAGACCGTCCGCATCGCCCAGCTTTACCATCATGATGCCGTAATACATCGGGTCGGATACGAGCTTTTTCGCGTCCTCCTCAGACACGCCCTTGGCTTTCCTGAGTTCATAAAGTTCAGTTACATAGTGGCCAAACTTCGGGCTGGTGACAGGATCGATGATCTCGATGCCTTCTATGTCCGCTCCCTGCTCTTTTGCGACCTGACCGATCTTATCCGGATCTCCCAGGAGGACCGGTACGGCGATCTTATCGTCTCTTATGATCGCGGCCGCCTTGACCGTTCTCGGCTCGTCGCCTTCCGGAAGTACTATACGCTTAACGTTCGCGCGTGCTTTGTTCTTTATCGTCTCTATCATGCTCATAAGATCACCTCATCAAAGATCCATATCCTGAAAACCTGCCCACACGTTCTTACCTGTATATGTAAGCGGCGTGAGCTTGCCCTGCATTACCTTCAGAGCAGGCATCGCGAGTGCCTCCTGCTCCATCTCGCCCGGATAGACGCTTATAGGCGCGATCCATCCGCAGCGCTCGTTTATCGTGCTCTCCACGTCCTTGAACCTCAGAAGTCCGCCCGTAAGGAGGATTCCGTCGACCTTGCCGCAGAGTACGCAGCTCATCTCGCCGATCATCTTGCAGATCTGGTAGAGCATCGTGTTCCAGACAAGTGACGCTTTCTTATCGCCTTTTTCAACAAGGTCATGTATCGTATCGGAATTCGCCGTTCCGAAGAGATCTACAAAGCCGCCTGCGCGCGAACAGCGGAGCCTGACTTCCTCAATGGAATGCTCCTCGATATAGTCCAGGAGCGCGAGTACCGGAACGCTTCCTATCCTCGTCGGCGTGAACGCTCCCTCGCCGTCTGCACCCATGTTGCCGTCGATCATGCGTCCGTTCTTGTGTGCGCTGACCGTAATGCCGCCGTCTATATGTGCGACTATGAAATTGCAGTCCTCATATTTCCTGCCCATCTTCTCCGCATGAAATTCCGCGACGGCCTTCTGATTGAGCACGTGCGAATGCGATACGCGGTAGACGCCCCTGATGCCCGTGAGCCTTGCATAATCGCAATACTCGTCAACGTTTGTCGGGTTGAGCGTAAAAGCGGGCTTGCCGAACTTCTCCGAGAACTTCCAGGCGAGCATGACACCGAGCTTTGCCGGGTGTTCGCTTCCGCCTACGGCCTTTTCCGTATCCTCATAGAGTTTGCCGTCGATCTTCGTGATGCCGCCCGGCTGCGTGCATGCGCTTCCGCCCCTGCCCACGAACACATCGATCGATTCCGGATCGACGCCCTCGTCCTTCAGCATATTGATGATGACATCATACCTGAACGGCATCTGCCCGTTGACATGCGGGAATTTCAGGAGCTCGTCCGCATCATGGAACAGGCTCCTCTCAAACACCAGGTCCTCATTCTCGAAAAGGCTCACCTTCGTTGAAGTCGAGCCCGGATTGATGACCAGTATCTTATATCTCTTTGTATCAGACATCTGTTTATCTCAAACTTTCTTCTTATTTCACCATGTAACATTATAATAGAATCCCCCGATATGAAAACTCCGAAAAAGCACAGTTTTTATGGCGTTTTTTGAGTTTCGCCCTGTGCCTTTCTCTTTATCAATATAATTTGTGCTACATTATGGATACAAAGACACCCCTTTACGGTGCCACTTTCAATCAGTCAGTGGAGGAATCTGTTATGAAGACAAGGATAATCAAAAACATCGCCTGCCTTACCATGGCCGGTGCGATAGTTTTGGGAACAGCCGCATGTGGTAAGCCGTCAGGAGACAAGCTCCGTTCCGCAGCCGAGAAGCTCGGCGCAGAAGAATACGAGATCGATGACCTCGAGGAACTCGAAGAGAAAAAGCTCCTCAAGGCGTTTGACAAGGGCATTTTGATCGAGACCGACGGCGATGAGCTGCAGGATGTTTTCGGTATAGATGATGAGATGTTTTCGCAGCTCGGCGATGCCATTGATGTTGACCTCGACGACTGCGAGTTAGATGACTTCTCCAAGATCACGGCATATATCCGCGCAGAAGACATCGATAAGATGATGTCCGGCAAGACCGGCATTGTAGACGGCACAGTTGCAGTCGTCGTCGAATTCGATGACAAAGACAAGGCCAACGATGTCATGACGGATCTCATGGACGTTTTCGAGGAAACTATGGAAGAGGATTTTGACGTTGATGTCTCCGCTCTCAATAAGCAGGAATACAGAAACTCGAAGAACAAGGCTCAGTTAGTGATCCACCTCACTTCCGACGACGTCATCGACCTGGTCGAATCCGTCTTCGATAATCTGGACGGTGACGCCCCCACGGACCTGATCAAGGAACTCATAAAAGCCTACGAAGATGTTGAACTCGTACTCGGCATCTACTACGACAATGGCGTTCTCACCATTCTCATGGCCACCAACGACGGCATCGAAGACCTCGACATGATCGCCGGCAAGCTCGGTATCAAGAAGCCTTCAGCAGTCGAAAACAGCGACGAGATGTACAACACGATCGAAGGTCTCTTGAACGACGCGGCTTCAATGTACTTCGTTAAAGCCAAGGAAGCGGCCGAGCTTATAAAGCAACACCAGGAAGAAGTCGCCGAGATCCAGGCAGCCATCGACGATTCTCTCTGATCCCGTCTCCTGAAGACGAATTACGTCTCTTTTTATAAAAATCACCAAAAAGCACGTAAACGGAACCCCCGATTTACGTGCTTTTTTAAATCTTTGTCACCGTGCCGCTTTTACTGGATCATTTTACCACACGAAAAAGACGTTAAGAGATCAGAGCGGATCCGGAACCGTACCTGACTCCAGGAACACCATGATCTCGTCATATGTATAATATCCGAAGATATTACGTGTGTTGTTGGCGACATTCAGGAGGTAATAGAACTTGTCCGAGTTTGTTTCCTGTCCGTCAATGGTATATATTCCCGCCTCGTAATCATAATACGCCGACTCGTAATATTCTCCTTCCGCAAGGCCATCGAGTGTGAATATCTCCAAGGAATAATCGAGACCGACGCAATGGTGATAACAGATATAATCCTCTTCCGGAAGATAGACAAAAGCGTTATTAAACACGTTATCACATTCGAACTCGTTCAATACCTGTGCGATGAGCTCTCCCTTGAACACATACAGGTTCAGATTCCAGTCTTCCTCTTCACTGCCTGAATGCTCGTTGGCGATGACCAGTTCCGGAATGTCGTCATCATCTATCTTTATGAGATTATAGTAGATTACTTCGCCTTCGTGCGTTAACTCATAATTGTTGATCTTCTCGATATACGGAAGGGGATTATAATCTCTCTTTTCAGACTGTTTGGTCGCTTCCGTTTCCGAAGTGTCAGTAGGCTCCTCCGGTTCTTCCGTTTCCGTTTCCGTAACTTCTTCCGTAGGCGTCTTTGTGATCTCTTCCGTGGCCTCTTCAGTCACTTTTCCGGTAGTGCCTTCCGTCTTTTCCGCTGAAGTGTCATTGGTGCTTTCCTTGGAACAGGCACAAAGGCTGAGAGCCAAGGCAAAAATACATACTAATGCTGTAAATCTTTTCATAGATCTTCCTCCAAGATATGAATATCTTGGATTATACACCAACAAGCGGAAGAAGCGATATCTCAAAGACGTTACCGGTTCATATAATCGGAATTGTGCGCATACAGATTGCTTATGAGCGAGTCAAAAAGATCATCGTATGAGTTCGTCCTGATCTCATATTTGCCCCTGGCCGGACAATCGATCTCGTTTATGGGAATGAAATAGCAGTATGGTGCTTCTTTTGATCCCTTCTTAAATCCGTCAGCCGCATCAATGCCTTTTTGCGAAAAATCAATGATCGTCTGAGATAAAGAGAGTACTTCGTGAGCCAGCGCAGCACATTCCGGACAGTTGTCGTATCCGCCCGGATCCTTGATCCTGTTGCACTCGTCGATATTGTATTTAAGGAGTGTTACCGCAGCGTCAAGATTGATGTTTCTGACTTCGGAGATGATCTTATCTATAGCTGCTATCTTGGCATAGAAATTGTCTTTGTATATAAATCCGTCGTTAAAATCCAATTTACCTGCGAGCTTACTTCTGATCTGTTCTTCATATTCTTTAGATCTGGTCTTGATTGCAGCATCGTCATCAAAGTCCGGTGCTTGCTTTATTGCCGATCTTGAGACCATATCGCCCACATTCATGCACAGAACGTCGCTCGCGGATTTTACCGTCTTGACCGTATCATCATCGAAAGAAGTGGAATATCCGTTCTTGCTGAAGATAAACATGGTACCCAGGAGCTTATGAACTTTCTCAGCGCTCTTTGTCTGGACCATATCCGCAGCGAGTTTCTTGATAATGTCGAGATTATCCTTAAGGAGCTGTAAGGCGACCCAGTATTTTCCGACCTCGATATATTTCTTTCTCCTTTCTTCAGGCATGGCTGCGCTCGTTGAAGTTGTGTATCTCCGCATCAAGTTTCTTGCATAACTCAGATACCGTCGATTTAGAAAAACTGGTTCCGCACAGTGTTTCTACTACCTTCTCGACTTTCCTTGTTGATACGCCGGCAATTACCATCTGAACC
>JAILNZ010000084.1 GCA_024691135.1 Clostridiales bacterium | reverse complement strand
GAAAAGAGAAACTCATTATGGATCTGTTCCTGCCCGAAGGTGCCGAATTATGGGATGTGGATATCAAAGATCTTGACAGATATGTCCGAAGCAGCGAGTTTTTTTCGAATGAGGTAAAAGACAGGGCAGGCTTCGGTAAAGGCAAGGAGACGGGGTTCGAGAGTTGCTGTACCAAACTTCAGATGCAGTCTTATCTGATCGTCAGGGATTTCCGCCAGAGACTTAATAAGAGCGGGAAGCCCTATGGCTGGGCAATTGCCGTTTATACCCTGCCTGAGTATGTCTGGGGTTATGACTATATTTCCGGCGGTTATAAGGAACGTCCTGCGGATTCTTATGACAGGATGATAAGTCATCTTGGACGTTTTTATGATATTAGCGGAAAGGAACGACTTATATAGAACGGATGTGGTAAAATAACCTTTGTCAGATTTATATTTTTGGAGGGAAAGATATGAAATACAAGCGTATTTTGGCAGGAATACTTTTATTCTCTTTTCTGCTTTCTATTGCGGGATGTACAATCTCTTCAGGGAAGAATAAACCCCGTAGATCAAGGCGTGACAGAGATGATGATGATTTCTGGGAAACATTGGTAGAGACCGTGGAAACGGAGTTTTCCGAACCGGTCAATACGATAACAGGTACGATTCCTACTGACACCGATCCTACAGTGGATTATGGAGACATATCAGATCTGACCATGTTTATCTGTCAGTACGGTTCCGAGATCGATGATTATAACGATATTCAGGATCTGATAGCCGAGAAGACCGGAGTAAAGCTTCATGAGTCATGGCTTACGGGAATGACAGCAAGTGAAGCGGTAGGAAAGATAATGGCATTGGGACAGTATCCTGATCTTATCTATGCAAAAGAAGATATTTATTCTCTGTATGAAAATGAAGCACTTGTCATCTGGGATGATTATCTGGAAATGTATCCTAATCTCAAGGAAATGTATTCTGATGAGGAATGGGATGCTTTCCGCATGAGTGACGGACATATCTACTGGGCAGGAGTCCTTGATAATCATTACAAGAATGCTGATACCAATCCGAATCATGCCGGACAGGCATTCTGGATCCAGACCAGAGTTCTTGAATGGGCTAATTATCCAAAGATCAGTACACTGGATGAATACTTTGACCTTATAGAAGCCTATTGTGAGGCTAACCCGACAATGCCGAACGGTACTCCCAATATAGGATTTACGGCTCAATGTGATTCATGGTTATATTTCGGCCTCGAGAATCCTCCGATGTTCCTTGACGGATATCCGAATAACGGATGTTGCAACGTTAACGGAGATGATCCTTCTAATCCGTATGTTATCGATTACAATACAACCGATACTGCTAAGAGGTATTTTTCCAAGCTGAATGAGATGTATAACAAGGGGATCATGTATCAG
This sequence comes from Clostridiales bacterium, assembly GCA_024691135.1. GTDB lineage: Bacteria > Bacillota > Clostridia > Saccharofermentanales > Saccharofermentanaceae > Saccharofermentans. The sequence continues at coordinate 7,546 of JAILNZ010000084.1, read as the reverse complement.
GATTTCTTTGATCAGGATTACGATTCATATATCGAGATGCTCAAGACAGGAGCAGTTCTCGGTCTATCAGACGGATATTGGGATTTCTACTATAACATAGCTGATGTTTTCTATATGAGAAACGATACCATCGGAGGCATCTCACTTTATGACCTGGGATGCGGGTATGTTCCTTTGGGTCTTACTATCGATGCCGGAATGGATAACAGATGGCATGACTACGGTGATGAGATAGATCCTAATGCAGGTATAGGTGTGACACTTTCTACACAGGATCCTGATCTGTGTTTCTACTTCCTGAGCAGTCTTCTTGATCAGGATATCCATGATCTCCGTTTCTGGGGTATCGAGGGTGAGGATTACCTGGTTGACGAGAACGGATATTATTACCGCACGGAGTCAATGAGAGAGAACTGGAAAGATCCGTACTATCTGGCAGATCATTGCTGTCCGTACAGCTATTGTCCTCAGTGGAAGGGAATAAGCAGAGACGGGAAGAACGCAATGATGCCGTGTGAACAACCCGATGAATATCTGGCTTCTTTGCCGTCTACTATCGCTGATTGTTTCCGTGCTTACGGTGTCTGGAATTATGTGGGGATGATAGATTCTGTACATGTGGACATAGTGGACAAAGAACCGTGGTATCCGCTCTGGTCATGGTCGAATATGCTAACTAACAGTACCGACGCCGGAGTGGCATGGTCAAAGATGGGTGAATGCAAGCATCAGTGGCTTCCTACCATCATAATGAGCAGGGATTTTGAATCCGACTGGAAAGCCTATATGAAGGCTTATGAAGAATGTGATCCTGAAGACTTCCTTGAAGCTGCACAGATGGAAGTTGATATGAGGATGGGATACTAAGGATACTGACATCATATCAGGACAATAGAATGGGGGGCTGTCTTTGCGGCAAGCCCCCTTTCTGTTGCTCGAAAAAAATATATATCAGAGTCCTGCAGTTACGACCTTACGGTCCTTAAACCAGCATATCTCCTTGACTCCGAGTGAGATGAGGAATTCTCTCATCTCAGGGATCAGTAAGCCGATATTCTCCTTCACGTGAGAGTCGGAGGAAAGAGTTATCAGCCTTCCGCCCATCGCGAGGTAACGTTTGATAACTTCAGGATCGGGCATTTGGTTTATCCTGGCTGAAGTCGATGTATTGATCTCGAGAGCCTTTTCCTTTGCGATAAGAGCCTCAAAGAATCTGTCGAATTCCTTCGGACAGTCCTGATAGAGCATGTTGACGCCCGGTTCCTTGTTGCATTTGTTTACATAGTCGTAGTGTGCGGCCACATCGAAGTTGTTGCAGTTTTCCACCATCTCGGAAAGCTTGGTCACATACTCGGCATGACGTTGTTTTACGGGGAGTTTATATACTTCCTTGCTGTAGAATACGTCCACTCCTCTGAAGAGGTGATTACTGAGAAGGACAATGTCAAAAGGTGCCGTTGATGCGATCCTGTCGATGTCAGAAGCAGTATGCGTCTGATATCCGAACTCTATTCCCATCAGAAGTTCCAGTTCCTTGGGACATTTCTTCTTCCATTTCCTGAACTCTTTCTCATATTCCTTGATATCGAATGTCTGTATATTGTCATCAGGATCAGGATTATCGTATTCGTAATGCTCCGTAATTGCTGCTACCTTGATCCCCAGCCTGACGGCATTCTCGATGAATTCGTCTATCGTAGTATGTGCATCAGGCGAGAAATGACAGGTGTGATTATGTGTATTCGTTAACATGATCCGCTCCGGTTTATTTTTTTTTTATTATAGAATACTTTTGCTGTTTTAAGTAAAACGATATCGGAAAAAATGAGGCAGGGCACAGGCTTTAGTTTGGTATAATTATCTCAGAATAAAAGATCGGGAGATCATATGAACAGCAATATCATCAGTTTTGAAAGACCTGCATCAGACTGGAACGAAGCTCTTCCCATAGGAAACGGAAGGATGGGTGCCATGATCTTCGGCGGGGTTGCGACGGAACTTCTGCAGCTTAATGAGGACAGTGTCTGGTACGGCGGCATAAGAGACCGTATCAATCCTTCGGCGAAGGACAAGCTTCCCCTGATCCGCAAGGCGCTCGACGAGGGCCGGATTTCCGAGGCCGAAGACCTTTGCGCGCTGGCACTTTCGGGGATCCCCGACACACAGAGCCACTACGAGGCCCTCTGTAATCTCTATATCCTTTTCGAAAACACGGATGAGGACTATTCGTCTTATAGAAGGGAACTGGATCTTAAGCGTTCGGAAGTTAATATCACATATGAACTTCAGGGGATCTCCTACTTCAGGAAGATGATCGCGAGCTACCCTGATAAGGTCATAGCCATAAGGCTCGGCTGCGAAAAGGAAGGGCAGATATCATTCAGGACGCAGCTTGCCAGGGGCAATATCACCTGGGATATGAGCCCTTATAAAAAGCAGGTCTACAGGAATCCGGGCTATAACAGCTGTGTTGACAGCGTATATAACCCTTATCCTGACATGACATACCTGACGGGGAAGTGTGCAGGGAAGGGCTCCGTGGAGTTTTGCTGCGGGATCAAGGTGATAATAAGAGGCGGAGAGATGGAATCTGTCGGCAACAGTCTTGTCGTAAGAAATGCCGACGAAGCGCTCATCCTTATTTCCGCGACCTCTGAATTCTACGGGAAGGATACTTTAGGCTATGTGAAGGATACTTTGGATGCCGCATCTTCAAAAGAGGCTGAGAGGATCTGGAACGACCACTTCAGTGATTATTCGGCTCTCTATGACAGGACAGAACTTACTCTTCCGTCTGATGAAGCCGATGTGGTCCGCATGTTCAACTTCGGAAAGTATCTTATGATCAGCGGAAGCCGTGAGGGTTCGCAGCCCCTTAATCTTCAGGGCATCTGGAACAAGGACTTTGACCCGATGTGGGGAAGCAAGTTTACCATAAACATCAATACGGAGATGAACTACTGGCCATGTGAGCCTCTGGATCTTCCCGAATGCCACATGCCGCTTTTTGACCTTCTTGAGAGAATGAAGCCGAGGGGAATGGAAGTTGCCCGTAGGATGTACGGCATGCGCGGGTTTGCCGCTCATCATAATACCGATATCTGGGGAGACTGCGCGCCTCAGGACACCTGCCTCAGTTCGTCATACTGGGTGCTCGGAGCCGCCTGGCTCAGCCTTCATATCTGGGAACATTATCTGTTTACGGGCGATATCTCCTTCCTTCGAAAACATTTTGACACGATGCTTCAGTCAGCGGTCTTTATCTCGGATTACAAAGTGATAGATAACGGCTATCTCTCATTATCGCCTACGGTATCACCCGAGAATGAATATGAACTCCCGAACGGCGAAAAGGGCTGTGTCTGCAAAGGCGCATCGATGGACGATCAGATAATAAAAGAGCTTTTCGAAGCCGTGTTATCGGCAGAAGACATCCTTAAGACAGGGTCTCCCGAGATCGAAAAGATACGTGAAGAAATAAAACTCATTAAGCCTGTCACGATCGGGAAAGACGGAAGGATAATGGAGTGGCACGATGATCTTAAGGAGACGGATCCCGGTCACAGGCACATCTCTCATCTCTTCGGGCTTTTCCCCGGAAACTCGATCAAAGGGGAAGAACTATATAAAGCGGCAGCAAAAACACTCGAGACGCGTCTTAGATCCGGCGGAGGACATACGGGCTGGAGCAGGGCATGGATAATCAATCTCTATGCCTCTATGGGAACAGGGGAGGAAGCCTATAAGCATCTGAGGCTTCTTATGGAAAAATCCCTTCTGCCCAATCTTTTTGATGACCATCCACCGTTCCAGATCGACGGGAACTTCGGTCTTGTATCGGGTATCATAAGAATGATACTCGGAAGGGACGGGGAGGAGCTTCCTTCTCTTCCTTCAAAGTGGAAGGCCGGATCGATCAGAGGATTTAAGATCCGCGGAGGAAAGAGGATCGATCTTAAGTGGGAAGACTATAAGATTACTTATAGAAAAGTATATTGATCACATATTAAAGGAGGTCTGTCTCAGGATCGAGACAGACCTCCTTCCATATCCCTCATAACCCTAAGGAATAATAGCGTAGTCAGAACAGATCTCCTTGAACTCGTCACTTGTGGAGAATGAGTCAAAGATACTGTCTCTGGATACATCGTTATCCAGAAGATCAAGCCAGTAATTTAATCCGTTTGAATCCGGTTCGCGGCCCATAAAGGTTAAATAGAGCCTGTTAAGGTATTCCTCGTTATCATAATTGCCGTCAATGAACTCCTGGCTGTAGAAGAATTCTCTTGCAGCCTTAGTTCCCGTTACTTCAAGATTAGTAAGGGCAAGGCTCCAGAAGTTAAGACCTTCCTGTTCAGGTTCTCTTCCAAGGCACTCGGTATAAAGTCTTGTAGCAAATGCGGTAGCATTATCAGAAGCCTTTGTGGCCTTAGCTGTTACGGCGCCTGATCTTACTCCGTAGGAAGCACAGACATTACACCATTCGGTTGAATCGATAAATCCTTCTACGACTGAGGAGCGGCTCTCCGTCTCAAGAATAGTGAGCCAGTAGTTAAGACCTGACGGGTCATCTTCGGCATTCCTGTCAAAGAAGACATTATAGAGAACGGATAAGAACTCTTCATCAGTTAAGTTCCTGCTATTAAACTCAGCGCTGTTAAGGAATTCTCTTGCGCAGTCTGCGCCCGTGAGATCACCATTTTTAACGTGATCTGTCCAGAAAGCTTTTCCCTCGCTCTCTGATGCTCTTCCGAGAGCTACTTCGTAAAGACGCTCTACAAATGATTCAAATGAATTATTTCCCTGACCATTCGGTGCCGGATTGATCGGAGTGTTCTGACCATCGTCTGTTCCGGCATCAGAAGCAGGGATAATGCTCAGGATCTCGGAAGGCGTGCTCGCATAGTCAGATTCATGATCTCCATTAATATCTTCGGCTAATACATAAAGGTGATAATCACTTCCAAGGTTTCCGAGACCTTCAGGAAGAACGAATGTACCTGTTCCCGAAGAAGAGATATTGCCTGTTACATTAAGGCTGTCATAATAGAGGATCTTGGCATCATTGTCGTTGTATGCCTTATCAGTAATGAGAACAGAGATCTGAGATACTTCGGACGGATCCTTGCCTGTGATACTGAAAGGTACCGTAATGGTATTTCCCGAATAAGACGCTGAAGAAGGAAGAGCAAGTTCAAATTTGGGATCGATAAATGTCAATTTGTACTCTGCTCCGATATCTCCTGATGTTCCCGATATTACAGTAGAGAAGAGGATTAGCTCCTGATCCAGGTTCAGGGCAGGAGAGACACCCAAGAACGGATTGAAAATGGAATCGCAATACAGATATCCCGTGGTCCATACATCTCCCATTACACCCAATCCGTTATAACAGGATCTTAACCAATATCCTTTGACCGAACCGTTGTATGTCTTTATCCTGTTGGGAGAATCATCAGCATTTATTCCGCTGGTATCATGCGAAGGAACATCGCCATGATTGATAGTAGGATTTTTCGGCAGATAATAACCGTAAGAATCATTAAGGATATCTTCAACGTCAAGTACAAAGATCTTTTCTCCGGTCAAGCCTTCAGATCCTTCAAAGTTTTCGTAGGCATCGTAATCAACGTTTCCGGGTGCTGTTCCCATTACAAGATCATGAGAAGAAACATAACTGTTTGCTATGGACGATTCTTCTGCTTCAGTAAAGATATTTCTGTTTTCCAGAAAATCAGGTCCGTTAAGTAATTTTTTCAGATCACTGTTTTCCCAGCTGTATTCTTCAACGTATTTTTTGATGCTATCACTCGCGCTGTAGAGTGCCGGATATCTGTATGGCCCGAGAAGATCCAGACCATCTGGTGCGTCGATACATACCGCACTTTCAAAAAGGATCGTGTCACAATCAAGAAAGACAGTCTTTTTCCCGTTGCCGTAGATGTCTGAGTCTTTGTCCAGAACACGGAATCTGATTGGTGTTCCCTCATAATTCCCGAAATAGATGTAGCTGCCTGACCATTCAGACTCCATACTGTCAGGTACAGAAGGATCTGAGATCTGTGAGACACCGAGTTTTGTATTGTCTTTGTTCTTTGTCCCGTCTGCTCTTACCGCAGTTCCGCTCTGTAACCACGGTATCAATGTCATTCCCAATGTAAAAGCCAAAGCTGTCGATAGTATCTTAGTTGTCTTGATCTTCAATTTCATAGTCATTCTCCCCGATTATCTGTGGATAGCGTAGGAATTGCATATGTCTGCAAATTCATCGCTTTTTGCAAAGGAATCGAACACATCGTTCCTTGTTGTTCCGTTCTCAAGAAGGTTGTTCCAGTAAGAAAGACCTTCGTCATCAGGTTCACGGTCCATAAATGTCATATAGAGCTTGGTGATATATTCTTCATTTCCGTAGTTGCTGTCCTGGAATTCTCTGCTGTAGACAAATTCTCTTACAGCCTGTGTTCCCGTAAGTTCCTGATTGGTAAGTCCGAGACTCCAGTAGTTAAGACCATCTTCGTCGGCATCTCTTCCGAGGCAGACAGTATAAAGTCTCTTTACGAATTCGACGGAATTCTTGGAAGGCACCGTAGCTTTGGCCGTAGTAGCGCCTGAACTTACTCCGTAAGAAGCACAGACATTGCACCACTCGGTCGAATTAATAAATCCGTTTACGACCGCATAACGGCTTTCGGTCTGAAGGACATTCAGCCAGTAATTGAATCCTGTCGGATCGTCATTTGCATCTCTGTCAAAGAAGACTTCATAAAGAACAGATAAGAATTCTTCATCAGTCAGATTCCTGTCGTTAAATTCAGCGCTGTTAAGGAACTCTCTTGCACAGTCTGCACCGGTGAGATCACCGTTTTTAACGTGATCGACCCAGAACGCCTTACCGTCGCTTTCGGATTCTCTTCCGAGAGCTACATCATAAAGACGCTCTACGAAGCTTTCGAAGTCCTTTTCGACAGGTGTAGGATCTTCAGTTTCGATTATCTCATCCTCAGTTTTTACCGGGATCTCGTTTGCTTCGATAACATCACCTGCATAATCGGACTCGTGGATGCCGTTAACATCTTCCGGAATGATATAAACATAATAAGCCGTTCCCCAATCGGCGATGTCCATATCTTTCGGGAGATCAAATGTTCCTGTTCCGTCGGTAGAGAAGTCGCTGCCTGTATTGAGCTTGTCGTAGTAAAGGATAACGGCTTCGCTGTCGGTTAATTCCTTATCCGTAATTAGAACAGAAACCTGAGACGCATTTTCTGCATTTTTACCTGTTATGGTATAAGGTACTTTGACCTGTGTTATCGTTCCATTCTGAGCATAAGTCATTTCGGAAGGGAAGGAGATATGAAGATCCGGATCATTGAATGTCAATTTGTATTCATGATCATAAGACTTAGGATCTTCGCCATCTTCGATTACAGGTTTGTTGATCTCGGTTGAAAAAAGTACTGTAGACAGATCGATATTTAAAGCAGGAGCCACGCCGCATCTTTCCGTGCTGTAAAAGACACTGTTCCATGATAGGAAATCGCCGTTG
>JAILNZ010000089.1 GCA_024691135.1 Clostridiales bacterium | reverse complement strand
TATGGGCGATATCCTTTACTATAATGGCATTCTCTGCTGCTTCCTCCAATGAATAACCGGAGAAAGCATCCTTAAGGACTGATATTTCAGCTCCTCTGACGACTGCCGAGATCTTGATATCAGCATAATCCTCTATCTTCTCATCGGAGTTATACCACTTGGTGATATGAGCATCCTTATGTCTGTGCAGTGCGGAATCGATGATATCACCTACTACAGCTGAGGCGGTTGCAAGTTTTCCTGCTCCCTGACCATAGAACATCGACTCACCTAAGGCATTACCCTCGACCATGATCGCATTGAATACGCCGTCAACGTTCGAGAGGATCGCATTATGGCTGACAAAATAAGGCGCAACAAAGCATGCAGGTCTGGAATTATACGGATGATCGAATCTTGCCAGAAGCTTAACGCTGCAATCAATAGATTCGGCAAAGATGATATCGTTCAATGTGATCTTGCTGATGCCTTCCGTATGGATCTCATCAGGAGAAACATAAGCACCGTCCAAAGCGATAGTAGAAAGGATCGACAGTTTCCTCTGGGCATCTATTCCCTCGACATCAGCCGTCGGGTCGTTCTCGGCATAACCCATCTTCTGAGCCTGCTTCAATGCATCCTCATAAGAAAGGCCGGAATCCCTCATGCTCGTGAGGATATAGTTCGTTGTACCGTTTACTATACCGGCAATACTCATTATCTTATTAGCGGAAAGGCACTTATGCAGAGGACGGATGATCGGAATACCGCCGCCGACTGCAGCTTCAAACATATAGCTGCAATCATTCTGCGATGCGAGTTCCATAAGTTCAACTCCGTGAGTTGCCACAAGTTCCTTGTTGCTCGTTACTACGCTCTTTCCGAGTGACAGAGCACGCTTTGTATATTCATAAGCGATCCTCGCGCCGCCAATGGTCTCGACAACGATCGAGATATCGGGATCGCCGAAGAATTCCTCCGCGTCATGTGTGATAAGATCTGCAAATATGCTGTCCGGAAAATCACGAAGATCGAGGATGCGCTTGACACAGATCTCCTCTCCGACTCTCTTTGCGATCTTATCGCCGTTCATGTGTATGACTTCGGCAACACCCGAGCCTACAACACCAAAACCTAAGATACCAACGTTCTTCATACCTTTATTATCTCCAAATTATTTATTCTCTGCTTAATACCTTGCAGGATCTGACACCCGCGAGCTTGTTGATGTCGCCAAGAAGATCTTCGAGCGAACCGAACATAGAAGCTGTCTCAAGTGATATCGAGATGTCTGCAAGACCGTTAATAGGGATATTCTGATTGATCGTAAGGATATTGGCCCTTGATGAGGCAACTATATTCAGGATCGAAGAGAGTATTCCCTGGAAATTCTCGACAGTAATAAGAAGTGTGACCTTCTTACCGTTTGTCGTCTCATAAAAAGGCATAACAGCATCTTTGTACTTGTAATATGCACTTCTTGAAAGTCCGACCTTACGGACTGCTTCGTTTACGGAAGCAGATTCTCCGACATTAAGCTTCTGCTTAACGTCTATGACCTTCAAAAAGACTTCGGGAAGCACTTTTTTATCTACCAGATAATACTCCTTGTCGGCATTGTCCAACATCAGATACTCTCCTAAACAGTCCACGACTCGCGCACATTTGTACGCGGCTAAAAGATAATACCATTATTGAGACAATTTATCAACCATTGCGCGGAGTGCTTTTCCGCGGTGACTTATGCTGTTTTTTTGTTCCTTTGTCATCTGGGCCGTAGTCATGCCAAATTCGGGAACGTAAAAGATCGGATCATACCCGAATCCGCCTTCTCCCATGGGCTTTTCATGAAGTACTCCGGCGCATTCGCCACGTACCGTAAATGAAGTCCCGTCAGGCCTTACGACAGCGATCGCACATACGAACTTCGCGGTCCTTTCATCTTCGGGAACGTCACGGAGCATCTCAAATATCTTCTTGAACTTCTCTTCGTAAGTTGAATCCTCACCGCAGAATCTGGAAGAATATATGCCCGGAGCTCCGTTAAGAGCGTCAATGCAAAGACCCGAATCATCGGCCATTACGTAATCTCCGGTCAGTTCATGGACTGTTCTCGCCTTGATCAGGGCATTACCCTCAAAAGTATCCGCATCCTCAATGATCTCAGGGTCGATTCCGATCTCCTTCATCGAGACCGCGTCAAAACCGGTCCCTTTCAATATTTCATTGATCTCACGAACCTTATCCTTGTTGCCTGTTGCGATTACGATCCTCATATTACCTCCGCGGATCCTCCTTTTCGAAAAGGATCAATCCATCTCTTTTATGTATTTACCTATACGGTCATTGAGATATTTTATCACATCATCGGCGGAACGGTCGCCCGCAAAATAAGGAGCGGTCTCTTCCTGAAGTATCATAATCAGATCAGGGTCATTGTAGCAGTATATGGAGAGATCAGCTATGCTCTTCAGGAATTTGTCAGCCATGTTCTGATCCGCCATTTTTCTGCCGAGCAACTTAAGATCACCCATAAAAGACAGATCCTCAATAAAATACATATCATTATTGTTGACCTTATTGATCTTTTGAGTCTCCATCGTAAGGACATTTTTATTTATCACGATCGACTCCAGCCACGGATCTTCAAGAGAAATAAACGATCCTTCAAACAGGTAATTGATGAATTTCCTGCAGCCGTCTTTCATATCCGATTCAGCCGCAACGGAGATACACTCAAGAACAGAGAATCTCGGTCCCGTTCTGTCAACGGACGGAGTACCGATAAGAGAATAAGAACCGCCGCTATATCCCCAGTTAGCGATAAATCTGAAGTAGTTATTGATCTTTACATACCTGGCTTCAGGGAAATTACGTTCAGCCTGATCTGCCGTAAGAGGATCCATATCCGGATAATTATCTTTGGCATATCTTAAAGCCTCGCGGAACTGCTCAGTATCAAAATCAATATTATCATTACCGATGGCGGACATAATATCAATGCATGACAGGACAAAGGCATTTTTATTGTAGTATACGGAATCGGGATAATCATATGGCGAGAACCCGTAAAGGCTGCCCGATACAAACTTATCATATTCATCAAAGGTCATCCCGGGGGATCCGCCTGTTATCTGACTATCATCGACCAGAAGTCCTTCTATCTCGATATTGATCGGAAGAAAGTACTGTTTATCATCGATCTTGCAGGAATCGACCACGTTCATATAAATTTTATCTCTGACAGAAGGATCGAGATAATCCGACAGATCTTCAAGATAAATGTCTTTCAAAGCGGCATACTTCTGGATATCGGTCACCAGGTCAGGAGCATCGGAACTCTGAAGTTCGAGGATCATCGCATAGACCTCATCCGCATCTGCGTTATAAGAATCATATGTCCTTCCTACCTTAAGTCCGGTATTGTACTTACTCCAGATCCTTATCAGATACTCATCATCCGTTCTGTTGAAGTTGAATATGGAAGCAGAAAGGTACTCGGAAAAATAAGAGTCGAGCGGAGCACTGATCTCCAGGACGCTTTTCCCCGCATGAGGATTCTTATCGGCCTTCTTAAGGACTGTGACCGTATTATCGAGAAGAGTAGAAAATATCTCACCGCTGTAATGATTTGAATATATGACAGCTTTATCTTCCGTACATGACAGGACACGGGTCTCATAGGAAAAATCCGAGAAATAAGGGCTGTACCAGTTATTGGAGATGGCAAGCTCCGAACTTTGTTTCTTCGGATCATATCTGTAGATATTGCCGAGACTGTCGATCCTTATAAGATCCCCTTCCTTGGTAAAAGAATAATCAGCAATATATTCTTCCTCGGTATTTGTATAATCATATTCCTCGACATTAGTGATCCTTCCGCTCTTCGGTTCTATCGAACATGTACACTCACTTCCGTTAATGAGCTTCAAGGAGATTATGATCTCTTTATTCTTTTCGTCATAAGAGCACTGATCGATCTTTCTTATCTCCGACAAAGCGGAATGATCCACCTTACATAAGCACTTTGTATCCTTAAAGATGAACATCGAGTAATCATCACCCTCCCAAACGGAGAAGAAGAAATATTCACCTGCGGAAAAGACCTTATCGATGCTGTAATTAGTGGTCAGCTGGTTCCCGTTTGTGTCAAGGATCTCTTTAAGGTCAGATAAGTTACCGCTCTCCAGGTCAAGATCGGCGAAGAACTGACGGAAACCAACGCCTTCAGAGTGCGTACTGATGACAGCAGTTGCTTTTTTCCCTTTCTTGTCCGGATAAAAAGCATAGATATTATCGATGACCGCGTTGTCAGGGGCCTTGACTATAAGTTCATTTAACTTATTGCCGGAATCATCGAATACCTGCATATTCGTACGGCGGCATATATAGAATTCAGGATTATAGATACTGAAGATGGCAAATATCTTATCGTTTGAGCATTCGATCGAACACCCGGACAAAAACTCGCTGTCCTGTAGTTCACAGGAGATCTTGAATCGGCTCGATTCATACCAAGGGTCTTCTTCTCTTACGACTCTGTTATCAAGTATGATATCTTTCTTCTTACATGCCGAAAATAATGAAACAAAAATGAGTACGGCTAAAAATGCCGACACAAACCTTGCGCGTCTCATAAGGATCTCCTCCCATTGTCCTTAGACAAATGTCTATCCCAATCTCCATGCTTTCGGATAGAGATTCTTTAAACTTCCTGCACCCTGAAGCTTGGCAAAACCCAGCGGATAAGAATCGACGCAGACCACGATATAACCTTTTGACGGTCCGCCTTCCATGCTGATTGTCTCACCCTTAAGATATCTGATAAGACGTTCATCATCACGGTTCAGGATCAGTTTTCTCTCCTCCATTATATCAGTAAAGCGGAGAGAGATCGCTAGGCAATGCGAGGGAATAAAAATTCTTTTATCAAAAGTCTCCTTTATCTCACCCGGAAAATGTCCCATCTTTACGACCTTTAATCTGTCGAAAAGGTGCTCATTTACGGGGATCAGATGGATCTTGTTATTGTGGAAGACAAATCTCTCATCACATTCTTTTCGAAAAGCCTTATATGGCTCTTCCTTGAGGATATCCTTCATAAAAGAAAGGAGAGCCTCCCTGGATTTATTGAATGAGTAGTTGTCTGTCCTCTTCCTTGTGGCAAAAGTATAGTCAAACAGGGCTTCACGGGAAGATGATACCTTGCGCAGATGAACACAGAAATGTCCGTCTCCTCTCGACAGATGAGGCCATATCCTCATGGCGCCCGGAAGCTTATTGCAGTCAGTCACATCCTTAAGCTCAGGATGAGGTATTATCTCGTATCCCGGATGGTTTCTCATGAAATCGATTATCATGTCCTCATCTTCGCCTTCACAGAAGGTGCAGGTGGAATAAACGAGTTCTCCGCCGGTCTTGAGCATCTTATCCGTACAGTCAAGTATCTGTCTTTGCATGGCGATACATACCTCAGGACCGAATCTCTCCCAGCTCCTTACGGCAAAAGGATCTCTTCTGAACATGCCTTCACCTGAGCAGGGCGCATCGACCAGGATCTTATCGAAGAACATATCGAACCTCTCGCAAAGATGCTCGGGAGTCTCATTTAAGATGACAGCATTTGTAATGCCGGTCCTCTCAATATTACGTAAAAGAGCCTTGGCACGTTCCTCGTTTATCTCGTTTGCGACAAGGAGTCCCTCGCCATTCAGGTCTTCACCAAGCCTGCAGGCCTTACCGCCCGGAGCTGCGCACAGATCGAGGACCATCTCACCCGGCTTTGCCGAAAGCACCTGCGCGGGAAGCATTGCCGACGGCTCCTGCGGATAATAGACACCCGCATGATAATAAGGATCTTTACCTGAGGATTCGACTGTCGTATAAAATCCGCCGTCACACCAGGTAACCGGATCATTAGAGATCCCCAGGGAATCAAGGACCTTATCAAATGAATCAGTCTTCATCCTGTTTAATCTTATTCCCCTGAGCGGCTCTTTATCAAAGCTCTCAAAGAAGCCTTCCGAAGTAATGCCGGAAGACTTGAAGTATTCTGTCATCCTGTCCGTAAATGCTGCCGGGAGCTTCATAACTCGAGAAAATCGCAGGTCCTG
>JAILNZ010000043.1 GCA_024691135.1 Clostridiales bacterium | reverse complement strand
ATCTTTTTTATCAGCTGGGCCTGATATTTCTGATGTTCCTGTCAGGTTATAATACCGAGATCAAGGTCGGCAGGAAAAACATAAAGACCATAAGTCTGGTCTTTTTCGGAGCGACGGTCATTCCGATGCTCTTAAGTATCCCTTTTATGGGAATGTTTCAGGACTCTTTTATGGGATCGGGTAACGCCCTGATATCTTACAGGCTGGTCTTCGCGATCGGGGTTGCGATCACTTCGATACCTGTCATTTCCAAGATCTTTTTCGATATGGGGATAATGAATACCGAGTTTTCCAATACGGTCCTTACGGTATCGACATTCCAGGATCTCTGCCTTTGGATACTTCTCAATGTCGCTACCAGGATCGCTTCTGACGGTAAGATCGAGCTTTTGACACTGATAATCATAGTAACCGTAACGATCGGGATATTTGCGGTGATCGCATTCCTGTCACGTTTCATTAAAGAGATCAGGCACGAATGGAAGCCTCTGACGTTTTATTCGCTGAGCTTTGTGGTCCTTCTGATCTGCTGTTCACTCTTATATCTGTGCGGGATCAACATCATGTATTCGGCATTTGTGGTCGGATTCACGGTCAAGTCGGTATTCGGTACGGCCGAGGTAACAAAGACGAGGATGAAGTTTCTTGAGAGCATCTCTTTTTCTTTCTTTGTTCCGGTCTATTTTGCACTCGTCGGGATCAAGCTCAATGTGATCCATGATTTTAATATCCTGAGATTTCTGCTGTTTTTCGGAATAGCTTTCGGTCTTGAATTCATCGGAACATGGTTCATGCTCCTGTTTTCGGGACTTCAGAATAGGACAAGACTTAATTTTGCAATCACCATGAATGCCAGGGGAGGTCCCGGTATCGTTCTTGCGACCGTTGCTTATTCATATAACATCATAAGTATAGAGTTTTTTACGGTACTTATAATAACGACGATGCTAAGTTCAATGATAGCGGGCTATTGGCTGAGATTCCAGAAAAAACGCGATAAGGATGTTTTCGAGCATTTGGTATAATAACAGCTGAAAGAAATTTTGGAGGTATTTTATGGGACTAATGACAAGACCTGAGGTCAAAGCGCTTGATAACGGTGGAAAGTACTTTGAGCACGAGTTTGAGAAATTCTATCTCAAGGCTTATGTCCCGAAGAGCGATATTGACAGTCAGACGAATAATTACGGATTCAGAGCTCCTCTTCTGATGATCTTTGAAGAAGAGAGGAAGACCATTGAGGAAGCCGTAAGATTTGCAGAGGAGACGGGACTTTCTAAGATAGCTTCAGACTATGATTCCTCCGTTCTCTTCATCTATCCGACCTGCGAGGGAGGATGGGAAAATGCGGATGAGAGCCTCTATTCAACATTTATAGCGGCATGTAAGAATCATCCCGTATATGAGGACGGTATCGTGGAATTCGATAATTTCTTCACAAAAACATTTGAAGGCTATTTCATAAGGGCTGCGATCTTCAGAGCTGATATCTATAGCTACGGCAAGTCAGCCGACTTCGTTGCCACCAAGCTCCTTAAAAAGCTTGACGGACAGTACCTCTGGGGCCCGGGCGAGATCACTCCCGCAATGTGCTCGATGGAGAACTTAAGCGTAGTTCCGGATGTACAGCGCAAGGATATCGCGATCATAAGTGTCGGAAACAGCGATGAGATCAATAAGGCATTCGAGGGATGCGAGCATCTTCTGATCAGGGACAAGGCCGATTACAGAGCCGACTTCATGTCTTTTGTCAGAAGGTTCAAGATGTGGTGCGGCAAGATCGAGTACGAGCCGATCTTTGAAGAACTCGGAATGACTGAGGATGTTGGGAACATCGTAGTCAAGACTTCGCCGGATAACATGTTCAAGTTTAAAGGAACTAAGGAACATAAGGTCGGATACTTTGCTTATTACAATAACGGTATCATGGACAAAAGTCCCGTACCCCTCGTTCTGGGCTTCCATGGCGGTGGTGATTCCTCCATGTATCTTACCTTTGTAGCCGGGTGGTGGCAGGTCTGTCACGACCATGATTTTCTCTTCGTATCGGTTGATAATCATCTTGATGTTCCCGCAACTGAGGTCATTGAACTTCTCGGGCATCTTAAGGAAAGATACAATATCGACGAGAACAGGATCTATGCATCGGGCTTCTCGATGGGAAGCGGCAAGACGTGGAACCTCTATCAGGAATACCCGGAGATCCTTGCAGGTATCGCGCCTTGCAGTGCTCTTTTCCCGGTAAAGAACAACTGGTTCGGAATATCTCTCGGTGATCCGCGCCTCAATATGGACAAGGCTGTTCCGATCTTCTATTCAGGCGGAGAAGAGTCTCCGTTGCCTGAACTTCCGAACCAGAATGAAGTATGTCTCGAGAGACTTCAGTACGCGGCTCAGGTCAATAAGCTCAAGGAAAGGTTCACTTCCATCGATTATTCTGACAAGGATAACTGGAAGGATAAGTATTATGCGATTCCTGGCGATAAGGTCGAGAAATACTATGACGAGACCCGCGACAGCACTCTGACCGTCAATTACTATGAGAGCGAAGACGGAGTCATAATTACCGCATTCGGAAGCGTCAGCGGACAGCAGCATGAGTGCAGACATCATTCGATCGAGACCGCATGGAACTTCCTGTCCAAGTTCAGCAGATAAAGATATTCAGATCATAAGCTTAAGAGCAGTCCGGACACTTAATCCGGACTGCTCTTGGTTTCACCCTTAAAAACCTTCAAACCCCTGAAAAGACGACGTAGAAGAATTTACTTGCAAAGAATCACAAAGAACAATAAAATAGTAAATAATCGTTTAGGGTAGGGAAATATATGTTATTGCAAATCGATAATTATGTGTCGGACTATGCAACCGTAGAATATTTTGCGAATTATAATGTTGCATTTATGTCCTGGAGAGGAGAGGCTCACTCCGAGGATTACAGGAAGCCCCTGGAGTTTGCCATGCGTCTTTTGAACTTCAACAGGGGCAGTTCGTTCATTCTCGATATGACCCACTGTTTCTATGAGTCACCTGATGATCTTCAGTGGACTTTTGAGACTGTTCTTCCGGCGATCTTCAGGAGCGGTTGCGACAGGTTTATATTCATAACAAAAGATATCAATGACTTGAATAATAATAACGATCTGTGGATCGAACATGCCAAGAGGTTCTTCAGGGTAAATGTCGTTCACTCGTTTGATTATGCAATCGGCGCTTTAAGCGACTATTGATATCATTTCTTTCTCTTTTTGATGATAACGATAACGGCTGCGGCGATTCCGCTTAACGCAGCTGCTCCTCCGATCCCTATAAACAGGGGCTTAAGATCACGTTCTTCCGTCTCGTTATCCGTTTTTTCAACTGACGTGCCTGTAGTCTTTTCGGCTCCCGAAGATTCAGTTATCTCTTCTGCAGGCTCTGTCTCCGTAGGCTTCGGAGCTTCCTCGAATTCAGCATAAAAAATCATATCCTTATCGGCAGCGACAGTGATCTCACCGGATTCGCTTACAAGGTTTCCGTCTGCGTCATACCAGCCTTTGAAGATCCATTCGGAAGAGTCATACTTGCAGGATAATGTGGCCGCAAATCCTTCCTTTTTGACAGATTCACCCGACAGGACAGGAACGTTACCAGTAAGCTCCGTCTTGAAACCTACATCGATCTCATAATAAGTCGAGGCATCATCATTTCTGATCCACGCAAGAAGCACATTGTACATGTGGTTTGCTGCGATATATTCCGCATTTCCGAAAAGTGTCGCCATCATCGGACAATCGGAAACAGCAAGTCCTAATGCGCTTGATGCACCGGCATCAGCTCTGAAGAGCTTTCCTACGAACATAAAGAGGGACAGAAGTCTTTTCTCATCGACGGAAGCAGGATAGATAGTTTCAAATGTCGCTATCGTGTTGGCATATGTCTGCTCGGGATCATAACAGTCCGTAACGAAATCCGACAGGATATAACCCATGACAAGACCCATCTCACCGAACGCCGTTCCGTCTTCGCTAAGTTCGACAGACTGATCTCCGAAGATAAGTTCGAACATGTACATCATTCCGGTCTGATAGTACTTGCAGTATGTCTCTCTGTTCGTGAGGGAAGGGACCGGATCAAGGCTTTTCTTGATCCTCTTAGAATCCAGAGGATCATTAAGCTCGGAAGTAAAGAAATCGAAGAAAACGGTATAGAACTTTATGATGTTATACTGTTCGTCATATTCCGTTCCGAAAAGGCTTCCGCCGTTCATTATCGCCGAGAAATCAAGTTTCCGAACATAAAAATCCTGCTCGGGATATAGCGGACCTTCAGAAGAAAGATCAGGATCGGTAAGGGTCTTTGTCAATGAAGGATCTCCGAATACCATGATCGTTCCGTATTTCTTGAATCCCCAGCTTGCGGGTGCGGTCCTTTGGATAAGATCCATCGTGTTAACGCAGTTATATACACAGGAACAGTTCCACTCATCTATAACGCCGTTCGGGGCGTTGAAAGTATATACGAAAAGATTATCCTGTGTCCTTACAAGGCCGTTCTCTACGATGAGCCTCGCGGTCATGTAAGCGATCGCTCCGCCTCTGCTGTAGCCCTGGACCCATACTTTGTTATGCTGGCCGCTCAGATTATATGTGCGGTAATATTCCTCAATAAATTCGAGAGCTCTCTTGGAATTAGTAGAGAAACCCTGATGATTGCCGCTGTCGCCGACATTGAAGTTGTCTGCCCATTCGATCCCGTAGTTAACGCCTCTTACGGTCATCGCAATGATGTTGACCTTCTCGCCGTTAAGGACGGCTTCTTTTCTCGCCAGAACGAGGCCGATCTTGTCTGAAGTGGAATTATCATAAAACGCGTCATTTATAGGGATATCCTTGAATCCGAGGGCCTTGTAGAACTCAGTTGCAGTGTCCGCGTCACAGGATGTTACGGAAGCGATGAGAGAGATATCTGCAAGGGGATTCTGATATTTGGAGGAGGCGACTGCAAAATAAGAGTCGCTGTATTCGTATCCGACCGTCATCCCGCAGGCATCGATAGTGCCCTTTGTCGAAGCATATACGTCAGCGGGTCCTTTGATATACAAAAACCCGATAAAAGAGATTAGTAAAGACAATAAACAGGATATCAATTTTTTCATATGACAATTTTAACATGAATGACCCCTGAAATGGCACTAAATTTATTAATATTTCGAAAAGAATGTGCCTATGGTTTGCAATACTCGGCATTTATTTTATAATATAAGTACCTGGGATGGGTGGGCTCTTTGTTGAACCTTCACGACATTAAATGGAATCCGGGTCAGTCAATGTAGACCAAGCCGGTTCGGCCGGACTGTTGAAACTGATTGCAGGATACCGCCCTGGCTATAGCTAGGTGTCAAAAAGAGTTCGTTCATTCTAGGCTTTTTGTGTTCAGATATTTGATGAGAGGTATGAATGGGACCTGATAGAGAGGCAAAGAAGATATTCATGACTGATCCGGCAGCAGGAAGCGCGGCCGGTGTTATTTTCTTGTTTTCCGGTCTTTATGCTTCTGCCGTAAGAGTCTCCTTGCCTGTGAACGATCTGTTCAGGGCTACGGGCAACGAGTGCTGTCCCTCGGGGACTAAGGATTTTTAATACGGTGATGATGAAGCAAAATTATAGATTCGGAGAATTTTAGAAATGAAGATATTCAATACACTTACAAGACAAAAAGAAGAATTCAAGCCTATGGTCGAGGGACATGTAAAGATGTACGCCTGCGGCCCTACGGTATATAACTATTTCCATCTGGGAAACGCAAGACCTTTTGTTACTTTCGATACCCTCAGAAGATATCTCGAGTACAGAGGTTATACCGTTGAGTTCTGCCAGAACTTTACGGATATCGATGACAAGATGATCAAGAGAGCAAATGAAGAAGGCGTAACGGTCAAGGATATCGCCGAGCGTTACATCGGGGAATACTATGTCGACGCTGAAGGACTCAACTGCAAGAAGCCTACCTATCAACCGCGTGCAACAGAATCAATGGATGCGATCATATCGCTCGTACAGACTCTGATGGACAAGGGCATTGCATATGTCATCGAAGGTGACGGAGTCTATTATGACGTTACCAAGTTTGCGGGATACGGTAAGCTCTCACACTATAAGCTCGAAGACCTTGTAGCGGGAGGCGGTGAACGCAAGGCATCCTACGAAGGCAAGAAGAACCCGGGTGACTTCGCTATATGGAAGTTCAAGAAAGAGGGAGAGCCTTTCTGGCCGTCCCCTTGGGGTGACGGAAGACCAGGATGGCATATCGAGTGCTCTGCCATGATCAAGAAGCATCTTGGCGATACTATCGATATCCACGGCGGCGGAAAGGATCTTATCTTCCCGCACCACGAGAATGAGATCGCACAAAGTGAGGCTGCAAACGGCTGCACCTTCGTAAATTACTGGATGCATAATGCATTCGTTAATGTTGACGGCGAGAAGATGAGTAAATCGCTCGGTAATTTCTTTACCATCCGTGACATAGCGGCTCATTTTCCTTATCAGGTAATAAGGTTCTTTATCCTTTCGGGTCACTACAGGATGCCCATAAACTTTTCCGATGAACTTCTCAAGTCGGCTCAGAACGGTCTTGCAAGGATCACGACATGCGTTAAGAACCTGAAGTTCGTAATAGGTAAGAATCAGGGTGACGGATCCGGTGATGAGGCATTATATGCGGTTATCAGTAAGGCAGGCGATGAGTTCATCTCATGCATGGATGACGATCTTAATACCGCGGATGCCATAACGGCGATATTTAATCTCGTCCGCGAGACGAATACTGCGGTCGGCACGGGCAACTGCTCCGACAAAGCTCTTAAGGCGGCGCTTGATAAGCTTATCGAACTTACTGACGTGCTCGGTATCGAGACGGAAGAGAAGAGTGATATCCCTCAGGAGGTCACGGATCTCGTTGCTAAGAGGGCAGAAGCCAAGAAGGCCAAGGATTATGCGCTTGCCGATTCGATCCGCGAACAGATCACTTCACTCGGTTATTCGGTAAAGGACACTGCCAACGGTCCTCAGGTGGAGAAGATATGATAATTCCTTTCTTAGCGGGTGATCTGAGAGAAGTATCACCTTCCGTTTTAGCCTATGTAGGTGACAGTGTTTATGAGCTCTATGCACGATGCTGGGTTGCGGAACATTTTTCGAACAGGTCGGGCGTAATGCATAAAAGGACGATCAAATATGTCTGTGCCGAAGCTCAGGCGGATGCCATAAGACATCTGTCGGACGAGCTGACCGAGACGGAGGAGAGTTATTTCCGGAGAGGAAAGAATTCAAATCCGGTTAGCATGGCGAAGAATGCAAGTCCCGCGGACTATATGTATGCCACGGGTTTTGAGACACTTATAGGTTATCTGTTCCTTGATAATCAGGAGGCAAGGCTGGAATATATCATTAGCAAGACCTTCGAATATCTGGACAGTAAAGGAGAATGATCTTGAGACACGAGAGAAGAGACAATAAGAGTCAACGGCATGCCGTACCTTACAAGGGTAAGACTTTTGATGAGGAAAAGTCCGAAGATGTCAGGGAGGAAGTTGTAAACGAACCGTCTCCCGACAGGCTCGAAGGCAAGAATTCCGTTATGGAGGCTCTGAGATCCGGAAGAGAATTCAATAAGATCTGGATATTGGAACCTTCTGACGGGAAGGCTCCCGAGGCTCATCTTCAAAAGATCATGGCGATCGCTTCCGAACGTAAGATAACGGTCATCAGGGCGAACCGAAGGACCATGGACAGGATGAGCCAGACTCATAACCATCAGGGTGTGATCGCAAGTGTCGCAAGTCATGAATATGCGGATCTCGATGAAGTGATCGCAAAGGTCAGAAGCGAAAACAGGCAGCCGTTATTTGTTGCTCTTGATGAACTTAAGGATGCTTATAATCTCGGATCCATACTCCGTATCTCGGATGCGGCGGGTGTTGACGGTGTTATCATACCGAAGCACAGATCGATAGGACTTGATTCGGTCGTAGCCAAGGCTTCGGCGGGCGCGATCGAATATGTCCCCGTCTTCCGGGTCACGAACCTCTCCCGGACATTGAGAAGCCTCAAGGATGACGGATTCTGGGTACTGGGAACTGATATGGACGGATCCGTCGAGCATGACAAGGCGGACTACAGGGGAGCTATGGTCATAGTCATCGGAAGCGAAGGCGAGGGAATGAGAGACTCAGTGAAAAAGTGCTGCGATATACTCGTATCGATACCGATGGCAGGGCACGTAAACAGCCTTAACGCGGCTGTTGCCGCGGGAGTGGTCATTTTCGAGGCGGCAAAACAGAGAAGGTAAGAGGGATCATGGAAAAGAAAAAGGGAGCAGGCATAAGGACAGCTGCGGCGATACTTATCACGGTATTGCTGTTTACCATGTCCGGCTGCGCCTTTTTTGACAAGATCCATACCAGGATCGACCCGAGAGCGTCCAGGATATCTTCTCCGGAGATAGTACGTAACCTTGTTATGGCGATAAATGATCCTGCCGCGATCGGTGATGCATATGAGGCGATCCCGGAAAGCCAGAGGAAGGATATCTCATATTCGTATTTTTATGAATATATCTCCATTATCAGCAGCATCGGATCGAGCAGGGCAAAGATCGAGAGTTTTGAGTATCTTGACTCGGAAGAGAACAAGCTCCATCTCGAGAAGATATATAACAAGGTCTGCCAGAAGATGCCGACAGGTACTTTCGAGGAGACTTTTGAACCCTACGGCGACCTTCATACGGTAAGGCTCATAAGGTCCGGCAATGAAGACGAGGATATCTTCATCTATATTTCCGAGGATGAGAACAAGGATGCATATATCTCGGCAAACTGGGTAATGCATACGATCGCGATCTATAACTATATCGAGCATTATTTCAATATGCTCAACAGCCTGAATTCCGAAGGCATAGCCGTACTTATCGAAAACAAGCCCGAATTCAAGGATATCTATTCTCCTGAGGTCATCCTCGCGAAAGCGGATTATACCGTTGATTTTTATAACTATAAGGTCAAGGGCAGTACAGACCAGTTTGTCCTTACGTCGATCAACGCGTTCTTTGTCGATTATCTGATCCCGGAGGTTCTGTCTAACGAAGGACAGCAGATATATTCAAGGCATGTCGGTGCTTTCAGGAAGACCGAGGGTGATATCGAGATCACGGATGACATCCCGCAGGAACTCGACAACAGCCTGATCACGCTCAACGTTTCTTTGGGTCAGATGTTAAGGTGCGGGGTCGAATATGATAACAGCGCTATTACAAGGATGCTCGGAAAACCCGTAAGGATCAGCGTTATCGAAGATAATATAAATACAGTGACCGATACCGAAGGTAACGAGATCACCGAGAAGAAGATAAGCGTCCAGTATAAGGGCGTCCATCTGATCTTCGATGCATACTTCAAAACTGACGGTTCATGGAGCGGGAAACTTATCGGCATCAAGCTGGTCCGTAACAGCAAAGTGTCTTACAGTGCCTGTGATATCAAGCTCGGAGATCCCGAGGATTCCATTCTCAAGAGATTCCCGATGATCAAATACGGGGAATATGATCTTGAGTATTCCAATACTACGGGAAAATACGTCCTAAGCTACTTTGTCAAGGACGGGGCGGTTTCAGATATATACATCTGTAAAGTGGAATGATCAAATGAGACGGGATCTGAGTTTATCGATCTCGTCTTTTGTCATGCCGTTTTCAAGAAGATACTTTGTAACATCTCCCCCATAAACTGAATCGATGTAATCGAGAAGGATGATCATATTTTCCCTGTCGCTGTTGAGGATATGCTTCAATCCCGGTTCTATCGCTTCGACCGCAGGATCGAGGATTGGTCTCATGAATTCATATGAGCACTCGTAATTTCTTATGATGTCTTCTCTCGAGGCGCCTGCCAGAAGGTAAAGGAAAGCAGAGATCACGCCGGTACGGTCTTTTCCGTGGGCACAGTGGTACATCGTGATGCCTGAGGTGTTATCCGATATGAGCCTTAGTACGTTACAGATACGGTCTCCGAGCTTCTGAAGGATGAGAACATAGAAATCACCGAGCTTATGAGTCCTCAAAAAGACTATCGTCGGATCCGACGCCTGATCCGGATCACCCATGATGAGCGGAATATTATAAAACCTGACTTCCGGTATGTCCTTGAAAGGGTTGCCGTAATGCCTGACTTCACCCGGGGAGCGGAGGTCTATCACCAGATTTACTCCATATGATACGATCTTTGCGCACTGCTCTTTGGTAAGACCTGACGGGGAGTCGGATCTTATGGCTATCTTTTCACGGAAGGTCCCGCCGTTTTGAAGCGGCATTCCTCCTAATTCCCTGGAATTAAGAAGTCCGTCAAAGTTCAAGTGTTGGGATCTGATATCGTAGTCGCTCATAGTGTTCTCCGCTTTTTTTCGAAAAGTATTATACA
>JAILNZ010000035.1 GCA_024691135.1 Clostridiales bacterium | reverse complement strand
GTTGAGTGAATAAGTAATATTTCATTCCCGTAAGATCGAGACATAATACACCTTAAACCAGAGCGTTTTTCTGATGTTTGCCATGCCTTGTTTCCGTGAAAAAACAACTAATTTAAGTGGATTATACACGATTTTGGCCTGGTTAGCATCAGAAAAACGCTCTGGTTTAAGGTGTATTATGTCTCGATCTTACGGGAATGAAATATTACTTATTCACTCAACGCTTTATTTACCGCTGTTTCATGTAGTTTAGAAATCAAACACACACCCGAAATGAATAGTCGCCCTAAGAAGACTGTCATTACCGTCAAGATGGACTGATCTGTCTGAGACAAGTTCTCTCACAGGCGTTCCGGGAATACATGAACCAAACTGGATTATCCTCTCGGATGATACTATCCTGATCCTTTTCCACTCTTCTTCCGTTCCTTCGTAGTACACATCGGTAAGCGAATTACAGCCCTTAAACGTATCCTTATAGATCTTATGGATTGTCTTCGGGATAGTAATGCACTCAAGATTCCTGCACCCCATAAATCCCTCTTCCGGAATATGCGTGACATTGGAATTAAGAGCTACATCCGTGATCGTAACATTACCCTTGAATGCATCATCTTTGAAACTTACGACAGATCTTTCCCTGCCTCTGTTATCCGTAGAAGTCTTGGGGAATACCACAAAACTTAAGGTCCTGTCTTCAAGTCTTTCCACTCTCAAGGGAATGTAACGGGGATTAATACCGCCTCCGCATAAATTTATGACTAATCCCTCTGTCTTTCCTTCGTTCCTGATCCTCTTAAGATAATCTTTGTAAACCATAGTTTTACCTCGTGATACTAAAAAAGCATCCGTCGGACCGACGGATGCTGATTATCTGCTTCCATCGATTCAAGCATTAGCACCTTACCTTAAGGCAGGTTGCTGTACGGTCACAGGGCTTGTCCCTCGCGTACTCTTTATGGATATTCTATAAATTATTGTTCTATAAGACTTGCGAACCTGCTATATACATTCCTGATACCGGGATCCAGAAACAGGTCAGCCGAATGTCTGATATCATCAGGGATCCCATAGAAGGCTTCTGCAACAGAACATGCTATACAAGTCAATGTATCGCAGTCGCCGCCTAATGAAACCGCAAGTCTTGTTACGTCCTCAAAACTACCACCTTCCAGGAAAGCTGTCAACGCCTCGGGAACCGTTTCCTGACAGCTCTCGACATGACGGTATGAAGGTCTTATCTCATCACATGTTCTCGACAGATCATAGCCGAATTCAGAGATAACATATCCCCTTATCTCCTCCTTGGATCTGCCGTTCCTTGCCAGAAAGATACAGGATGCAACCGATTCGGCGCCCTTGATACCCTCAGGATGGTTATGTGTAACTTCTGAAGTCCACCTCGCAACTTCTCTCGTCCTGTCGATCGTATCATATAGCCAACCGGCAGATGAAACCCTCATAGCTGAACCGTTACCATAACTTCCATATGGCTTCGTGTTATCCGAGAAAAGCCAGTCACAGAATCTTCCGCCGTATCCCGCACCCGGATACTTACGGCCATATTCCTTCATATATCTGATAAGAAGATCCTTGACGGTATCCTCTCCTGCATCGATGCCTGCTTCGATAAGCGCATTGGCAACTGCTACGGTCATCACCGTATCATCAGTGAATTCACATTCTTCTGTGAACAGGTCAAACTCCGTAGTCTTAGGACTTCTGTCAAACTCAAATCTGCTTCCTATAATATCTCCGATAAATGCACCGAACATGTTCTGCCTCCTTCTTTATGACCTTACAGTCTGATGATATATCAGGGTATGTACCATTTTACGTACTTTGGCTTGTTGTTTACATTTTGTTAATCATAAAATAAGTTTTCCGCAGCAAACTGAACTGACGGCGGTTATAATCTATAAAATTACGATCTGTATCTGAGGAAGAAAATATGAAAAACAAAAAACTGATCGCGACTTTCTTATGTATCTCCATGCTCATGGCTTTGGGCGGATGTGATGAGTCCGAAGCGAAGAAAACGGAAGAGCCCGAAGACACGGAAGAACCTGAGGAATCCGACAATGAAACGGGTAATGATAATGATTTAAGCATGATATATTCCGATTTCCGTGAATTTGCGACTGCCTTAAATGACATTAACGGAGATCTGTTGTACG
This sequence comes from Clostridiales bacterium, assembly GCA_024691135.1. GTDB lineage: Bacteria > Bacillota > Clostridia > Saccharofermentanales > Saccharofermentanaceae > Saccharofermentans. The sequence continues at coordinate 5,787 of JAILNZ010000035.1, read as the reverse complement.
GATTCGGAAAAAACTCTGACGGTCTTTATGACACGCAGTGGGAATATGTCCTTCTCGTTTATTCTGATAATGAGGTCCTGGCATATCGCGATAATAACGGGATCGTCGAATCGGTCGAGCAGGATTACTTCGGTTACAATGAAGAAGAATGGGCACCTGAGACATTCCTTTTCGAGTATGAGGATTTTATGCAATTTCCGTTCCTGGAAGATTTCCCGAATCTTGCAGACGGAGAAAAAATGGTCGATCCGAAGACCATCGATGCCGTTCTTCCTGACGGCGGGTACGGCGGACAGCTGCTGGGCTTCTCTTCAGACATGAAATACTTCTACGGCCTTATAGGTCCCGAGAGAACCATTGATAAGACTATGGAAGAGTGCATCGATCTTAAGGCCGGCGACAAAGTCAAACTTGACGGATCAGAGATGGAAGTTGCTTCCGTAAAGTACAGTGAGGACGATAATTCGCAGTGGAAAGGATATGTCATAACACTTGGAGAGATCGACTACGGCGGTTTCTTTGTGTTCATTGGCGTTGATGATAACGGCGATCCTAACGGAATGCTCATATTGGATTCATTTGCAAATCCGACGTTCTCTTATTACAAGCTCTGCAAGGTTCCGATAGCCGAGGATGCCGAGATCTCTGTCAAGGTAAACATAGACGGAGAATATAAAGACATCACGACCGTCAAGGGATCCGAGCTATCTGATTATATGTCCAAGTGGATCGACGGCTGTCCTGCACTGACAAAGTTTGAAGACGGCGGCGTAAAGGTCAACGGTTACACAATGGTCGGATTTGGTATTCAAGACGGATGGACGGGGGATCCTGCCAGTATAGAAAACGGCGAGCTCGTATATTTTGATCTCATGTTATGGAGCTGACGGCATGAGCATACTTATAAAAGACACCACAAGAGAAGAACGCGAGAAGATCGTCAAAGATTCCATAGGAAATATCTACGGTTCGTGTGACGGATGTATGCCGGGTCTTGCCGAGATCTACCAAGACTACATCGACGGCAAGAAAGAGATCCGTGAGATCAGCATGGAGTTCAATGCCCGCTACGTAACGGGCGGCGACGGTCCAACCCGAAGCGGCTGCGGTTACGGCGGCTAGATCTTATGGAATATAAAAGGCTCAGGAATGAACGATCCTGAGCCTTTTTGCTGTCTTATGATCCTGTTGTCATTGGTGCTCCAGGATATCACCCGGCTGGCAGTCAAGCACATCGCATATCGAATCCAGCGTCTCAAAACGAATGCCCTTCATCTTGCCCGTCTTGAGATTCGAGAGATTGACATTGCTCATTCCTACTCTCTCAGCAAGCTCATTGAGGGATATCTTGCGGTCGGCCATCATACGGTCAAGTCTAACTATTATCGCCATAAAGACCCCTCCTTAAGCTATCATGTCATTATCTTCCTGAAGATCGTTGCCGTAAGAAAAGATCTCGGAGAAGATGCCGATCATAACGCCCAGGACCGGAACAAAGATATCGAGATTAGCTATATCGATCGTATATATCCCGCCTCGGATAACTACGACAAATACTTCAACACATGAAGGGAGCACGCCTCCTACTATAACGACGACCGCCATCACACGGAGAAGAGTCACTATCGTCTTATCAAACGGCTTGCCGGTCTTCGTGATCCTCTGAAGGACGGCAAAAAGCAAAAAGAGCGTTACCGACAGGAACAGAGCCTGAAATCCCCTCTTGAGCGAAAAGACTTCGCCCTTCTGAACATAATAGACTATCTGGGCTACAAAGACCCCCACCGCAACAAGCGCCAGTAAGAACGTGATATTCTTATCAGTCCTTATCTTCTTGATCAATTCCCTGACTCTCAGATCCATGTTATACCTCCTGAAAAGATCGTATTGTCCTTGAGAGGATAATAACACTGTCATTTAAAGTTTGTCAATAGAAATTTAAAGCAATTCTTTAAATTCTTCAACCAACAAATTAAGAGCGAGTTTTCGTGACCGGCTACTTCTTTATCTTGAGCGTTCTGAGATAAGCCTTCTTCTCGTCGGTTATACGATAGCTCTCGATCGCTTTTTGTATCGCTTTGTTATGAGCACGGACATCGAGCTTCCTGTTTTCGATAAAAGGAAGGACAGGATCATACTGCTTTGCGAGCGCGGTCGCAAAATACCAGGCGATCATCATGTTCACATAGTACTCGTCGGACCTGACCTTTGATATCATCTCGGGATACTTGACGGAGAAGTCCTCATCGAGGAAATGCTCCATCAGCATCCCTACCGCGAACCTGATCGTATATGTGCGGTCCGACTTTATCCACTCCCTGATGCATCCGAGAAGCTCCGACCTGTGCTTTTTGAAGATCTTCGGTGACATCTGGTCGCATGTAGCCCAGTTATCCACATAAGGAAGGAACTTCTGAAGTTCTTCCATGCATCTTTTGTAGTCTTTCATCTCCGATATGATAAATGCATGGAGCTGATCCTCGTCAAAATACCCGTGAGGAAGATCATCCAGGAATTCAGAGATGTCTTCGCGCTTTACAAGGGTCTTCGCCAGCTTTCGAAGGACCGGAGTCCTTATCCCCAATACCCTGTCGGGATCTTTTCCCGGAATGAGCTTGCCTTGGAACTCGGCGTATTTCAGATCCCTGTTTTCGAATAGTTCCTTTTGTATCTCGTCTCTTATCATGGTCTTTATCCCTCTAATCCTTCTTTCCAGGCGTCGATAAGCCTGTCGATGGTCCATGTAGTGTTCGCGGGACTGGTCGAAGGCAGGAGGCATGCCCTGATCGATGTCTTCGGAAAAAGATATCTGTCATACATCTTCCCTGCCGTCTTCCCGTTAACGATGATCCTTCGTATCCTTGCATTATCCAGGATAACGGAAATATCGTTTGCCTTAACATCCCTTATGCTCGAATCCGATGACCCGATGATATCACATTCCGAGATGACATCCCACATCGCCAGATGCGGCGGGATCGGGTGCTTCTGTCTCATAGCTTGTACTGCATGTAATTTCCGTTCTTTACAAAGCCGAAATCTGTATAGAGCAAGACTCCCATATCGGAAGCCGTTATCTGAACAAGACCGCAGCCTCGTACTCTTGCTTCGCCGACTACTCTGGATAAAAGTTCTCTTGCGATCCCCATGCGGCGGTGGCCGGGATCAGTGAACATGCTCGAGAGTATTCCCGTCTTTCCTGAAGGGCAGCTGAAATAAGGCGGCCTTTCTACTATCGACATCCCGCTCGTTCCGACGATATTATCACCGTCCATCGCGATCCAGGAGACAAACGTCTCATCGGCCATGTGCCTTTTATAGTAGTCCTTAAGAGCCGGAACGATGTCGATATCCTCGGTCGCTCCCTCTTCTCTAAGCTGGCGGATACGCATCTTGATAAAAGTATCCACATATTCTTCGGTCAGTCTTTTGTATATGATCATATGCCTCATCCTTTTCGAGAAGTAAGAATATTATACGACAGCTTCTTCGATAAGTTTATTAATGTGTATCTCGACACTGTCAAGAACGTCAACAGGGCAATTGTCCCGGTTCAGCAGGAGCGGGAGCTCGGTGCATCCGAGTATGACGGCTTCGATGCTGTGATCTTTTCTCATCCTGCCGATGATATCCTGAAACTCCTTCAAAGTGCTCTCCTTGACGATACCTTTTTCAAGCTCCTCCAGGATCCTTTTGCCTATGAGGGCTTTCTCTTCTTCATTAGGGACATAAACCCCGATCCCTGAATCCAAGAAGGGCTTTTTCATATAATCCTTCTCCATGGTAAAGACGGTACCGAGAAGTCCGACTTTTTTATACCCCTTTGACAGGGCATATTCCGAGACAGCCTCAGGGATCCCGATCAGATCACATCCGGTCTTCTTCCTTATCTCATCGAATACAATGTGCATGGTGACAGCCGTAAGCGATATCACTTCCGCACCGGATGCCTTAAGGTTATTTATGAGGTCTGTGAGATGATCAGAAAGCTCGTTATACTCTGATCTTTCAACCATACCCCACACTTTACGGAAGTTCACGCTCTCGATCGCTATCTCAGGCATCTCGGAGTTTTCCGAAGCGTCATCGATACGGCCGTTAAGTTCCTTATAATACATCAGCGTCGACTCCGGGCCGGTGCCTCCGACAAGTCCTATCTTCTTTACTTTATTACCCATTTTCTTACCTCCCGCGCCTCTTGCGGCTCGTCCATTTTCGAAGAAGGATAATATACGATCCTTCCAAAGTCAAACAGAAAAAAGGTGCGGTTTTTTAATGTATTCCGATATGTGCGGCCATATCCCCGAAAACATAAGGGCTGCCCCACTTAAATAAGTAAGGCAGCCCGTTGATCCGTATTTACGTTACTTATCAGAAATCATATGTAAGACCCGTAAAGTTAACATATGTATCCGAATCCTTACCGTTAGAAGATGCATAGATGCCGATACAGCAACCTACAAATCCTCCTGCGACCTCAGTCGAGAGGTTTGCTACGGAAGCTTCGCCAAGTTCCTTACCGCCGCAGAAGACCTTGGTATTAAGTCCGTCAACTACGATGGAGACAGTAACAGTTCCGGAAGCTTCGGTCTCGCCGATCACTTCTTCCTTGCCGTCCTGGCAAAGGATCATCTTGCACTTGCCGTCGATAACCTCGGCGCGGAGATTATAGAGGTTGTTCTGAAGAAGGATCAGTCCTGCGCTCTCGCCTTCTTTAAGAACTGAAGAATCAAATGTCGCGGAAGACTTGAAGTGGTGATGCTGCTGACGGATTGCGATATAAGATGGGCTGGCAACTGCCTTGATATCGTCCTTGCCGGCCTTGAGCTTTAAGCCCTCGCCGTCGAACCTGAACATGTCATCAGAGAAGTTTCTGAGCATCAGGAATTCGTCTCCGAGTTCCTTCATGGAAGTGAAGTCATAATCCTTAGAAGTGCCGGGGATCGTTGTCTTGCCGTTTGTTCTGGATGTATAGGAATCAGGATCCTTTGTGGGATCCCACTCAGGAAGATCGATCTCGACCTTCTCCGTAAGCATGCCTACGCCCGGATTTACGACCGGCCACTCGTCTTCCCAGATGAACTTGGCAAGGAAGGTCTCTCGACCCATTGTGGTGAATCTGTTCAAAGGACGTACCGCGAGCATGGTCATGAACCACTCGCCGTTCGGAGTTTGAATGATATCACCGTGGCCTACATACTTGATCGGATAGTCCTTACCGAGGTGTCTGTGCGTAAGGATAGGGTTCTTGGGGTTACCAACATACGGACCCCAGATGTCCTTGCTCCTGCAGATCATGACGGAGTGCTCAGGTCCCGTGCCGCCCTCGGCGTGCATGATGTAATAGTATCCGTTCTCTTTGTAGATATGCGGTCCCTCAGGCCAGATACAGCCCTTCAATGCGCCGTTCCATACATTCTTCTTCTCACCTGTGAGCTTCCACTCGTTAAGGTCGACTTCGCTGATATAGATATACCAGTCGCCGTTATACTTGACTCCGTCAGGATTCGGATGAGTTCCGATATAATAGCACTTTCCGTCATCATCGAAAAAGAGCGAAGGATCGATACCGTCAGCATCGACGAGATAATGCGGCTCTGACCACGGACCTTCGGGATTCGTCGCAGTTACGATGAAGTTTCCGCCGTGAGTTACGTTGGTGCAGATAACATAGAAAACGCCGTTAAAGTATCTGATGGTCGGCGCGAAAAGTCCCTGTGAGTGATCGGCACCTTCCAAAGGCAGCTGGGAATGCCTGTCGAGGACATTTCCGATCTGTTCCCAATG
>JAILNZ010000026.1 GCA_024691135.1 Clostridiales bacterium | reverse complement strand
GTACCATGAGTGCGATATCGACACTCTAGGTGAAGACAGCCGCGGAGCCAAGAGGATCATCTACTCAAACGACGGTCTCATCTACTACACGGAAGACCACTACTCAAGTTTCACATTGCTCTACGGCGAGGAATAAGGAGGATACCATGAGCGAAAAAGCTATCATCGATCTGTCAAAGATAACCACAAGAGCAGACCTTCACAGACTGCTTAAGGGCATGCTCCTGTTCCCTGATCACTACGGCAACAACCTTGATGCCCTCCACGATATCCTCACGACCAGGCACCGCGTCATAATCCTGTCCAACACGGCTAACTGTTCGGACGAACTGAAAGATTACATCCCGCGCCTCATCAGAGTCTTCTCCGACTGTGCCCGCGAGAATAACGAGTTCTTCTATGAGGTTCACGAAGGCGATGCACCGCTGGAAGATGCCGACACCAGCACATTTGACTGACAGCCTATCTTCCCTTACCGCCGTACCACGTCCAATCTGACAGATGCGAGCCCTTGCCGTTCTCGTTGCTCTCGAGAGTCTTGAACTGAAATCCGATATGCTCGTCGGTCGATTCAATAAGCTCGACCTTGGACGTTGAATCAAAGTATTCATATAGATCCGGAGCTCCGTTTAATGGATTAAAGCTCTCCAGCTCAACATCCTTGTACGCCTTGACTATCTTCCTCGCGCAAAAGCCCAAGGCAGAAGCGGTAAGGATGACTCCTGCATAAACTACAATAAGGAACAGTTTGCTGAGCGCATCGTAGTTTCTCTGACAGACCATACCGAGGATCAGTGTAAGGATCATTGCCACGATCAATCCGGCTGAGGCCAGTATCCACGGCGTAGTTGCTTTTACCGTCTCTATCCATCTGCCGGTCTTCGTGGCCGGGAGTTCTCCGGAGATCTTTCCGGTCTGTCCGTTAATTGCTATCTGATAGGAATCGCCCTTATACTCATAATTCAGGAACCACAAAGGAAGAAGTGCATATCTTTGGCTTATGTTCTTGATATATGATTCGGATGAGTCCGCATCGATATCGGTATATATCTTATGCTTGTCGCCGCCCTTGGTCCTCGCGATCAGTTCGCCCGCCTGCGCAGCATACTTTGAGATCCTTATATCGATTACCTCCGTAAGATCCAGGGCATTTCTGTCATAACGGTCGGCATAGTATCCCGGGAGATAAGTATCGTCATAATCAACGAGCTCCGTAAAATCAAAAGGCTCTATCGAATTCATAAGGAAGTTGCTGATCTTGAACGATCCGTCGAACGGAACGTTCTTAACCTTAAACTTTACCTTGCGTTTGAAATTGAAGACGGCTCTCTGCGTCGGATCGTCCTGAACATATCCGAGTCCCACGGTATTGGTATAGCAGTCTGCATTTATCAGCCAGAACGGAACATAAAGACCCGTGATCTTGCTTATCGTGTTCTTGGACAAAAGATCCTTCGGTGAGTACTTGTTCTTTGTCTTTACCCACTCCTTAAAGATCTTAACTGCCTCATCTTTCCCGACCTTAAACGGGATAATATTGTCAGGGCGGAATTCCTTTACAAGTCTTCTTCCGACCACTGAAGGGGATCCGCAGAACGCACAATACGTGAGCGCCGTGTTCTCATTCGTAACAACTGTCGCGCCGCATGAACCGCAGACAAATTCCCTCTTGTTCTCTTCTTCCTCTGAAGCTTCGTTTACATCAACGAACTTGAGCTTACCCGTGATATTAAGTGTTCCCGCCTCATAGACATTTCCGCAGCTCCTGCAGACCGATGCCTTGATCGCGGAATCGAACTTCAATGCATCCCCGCATGTAGGACAATTAAGCGCAGTAGTAGCAGTATCCCAAATAGCCATAACCCGTCTCCGTTTTTCACAAAAATACATGATTATTATACTATATGGTAAAAAATTTAATATAAATCCAAGTCTGAATTATCCGCTTCTAACTTTCATGCCGCAGCTCGAAAAAAAATAAGGGGTGTCCCAAACTTCATTTGAGACACCCCGGGGGTTCTTATTTACTTTCGATATGCCACAGTGAAGATGTGTCATAGCTTTCCGGAAGCTTGATCCATGAGGATTCCGATTCTTCTATGTACCAGCACTCCTCGTCCTCGTCATATTCCATCCAGCCGTAGTCTCCGTAATCGGACGAGATATCATCGTACCAGTACTGCCACATCGGCGGATCTACCAGATCGTCATACCAGAAATGGCACTTTGTTTCAGGATCATAGTAGTTACTCTCTTCAAAGATGAAGCCGCACTCCCTGTCGATCTCTTCAACATAGATGACGTTCTGTCCGTCGTATCTTCCTGTTCCGCTCTCCTTCATATGCCAGAGAGATGAAGCGTCATACTTATCAGGAAGGACCTGCCAGTCTCCGTCACTTACTTCGATGTACCATGCCTCGTCAAAGTAGTCATACTGCATCCAACCGTAATCACCGTAGTCGGAAGAGATGCCTTCGTACCAGTATTCCCAGACTTCATCAGCTTCTTTGTACCAGAAATAGCAGTCGCTCTCTTCGTCGTAGTAGCTCTCGTATTCGTCGTACCAGTAGCAGGTCCTGCCGATCTCTTCTACGAAAAAGCCCTCGTCGTTTTCATCCGCCGTTGCCTGGACCGTTTCATTGAGTCCTGCATTGTATGAAGACAGGTTCTTTCGCTGCAAAGCCTTCATCGCTGCGGTCATTCCGCAGATACCAAGGAAGACGACAAGCATTGACGTGATGAACTTGCCTATCCAGCCTTTGCCGGTTGAGCCCGTATATGTTGACGGAACATACTGGGGAACATCCTGAAGCTTATCTTCGACGATCGCATCCTGCATTACTTCATGAAGGAGCGCACCGCAGTTAGGGCATGAAGGAAGAGCTCCCTCCGTCCAGTTGAGCTTGATCTCCGTTCCGCAATAGTCGCAGGAAGCACGGGTCTCGTAATTAGCACCGTTCTTGATAACAACGTGATCATAGTGATTACCGAGCTCGTCATAGAAGCCGCTCTCGAAGTTTCTTCCCGTTATCTCATCGCGCCAGCTGTCCGGATAGTAAACATAATCATGTCTGGTACTCCGGAACATCGATGTTGACATAGCAGCGGTGCCCCTGTATCCCGTCGGCTGGTTGATCCTCTGCTTTTGGGGAGGAGTAACATATCTTGTTGATGAATGAGAGGAGCCCGTATGTCTTGAGTATCCGCCGTAGCTGCTGCTGTGGCTGGATCTGCTGTGGCTGCTGCTCCTTGATGACGACCTTGAATGTGAAGATCTGCTTGAGCTCGAGCGTGAACTCGAACGTGAACTTGAACTGTGTCTTGATGGAGGCATTGCCTAAGTCTCCTTTACTGATTTTTCTACATTATATCACTAGAAGAAGGCTGGTATTTTACCCCTACAAACTAATAAATATTCATAATTCCTGTATTATTATCCAACTTTTGTATTTATTCCCGTCCGGCGGAAATCTCGTTGATAACCTTGATGTCGGCCTTGATCCTCCTGTATTCGTTCGTGATCATCAGCACGTGGGAAACTGCAAAGCCCAGGAGGGTACATATGATCGCCGCTGGATATTTATACAATTGCCATAAAAAGATGGTTATCGCCATACATACAGACGAAGTGATGACAAAATAAATAATGCTCTGGATGACGAAGCCCATGCGTTCTATCTCATATACGACAGTCGCCATGGCAAAAGTCGCACCGATGACTCCGTAGAGAAGAATGTTTACGTATGCTGCCAGTACAATGGACGGAAAAAGAGATATATAATCCGAAGACATCGAAACAAAGCCGGTGTGTCCCGTAAGGTTAGCTATAAGGTCAATAGTGAGGTTTACCAGAAGACCCGCGAAGGAGGAGATGGCAAAGCTCGTGATTCCTCTTTTAAGATACTCTTTCATATCCTGCCCTCCGATCTTTCCCTGGTAAGTTTATCTTTGATCTTAGATACGTTTCTTCGTGATACATAGGTTTTGTAGCCTGTTTTCATGACAAGTTTTATGGTTCCCGTAAGACTCATGTCCATGGACCTGATCTTACGGATGTTTATGATCTCGGATTTGGATATCCTGATGAAGTCGATGTCGCCTAAGTCTTTTTCCAGCTCATAGAGTTTTCGAGAGACAGAATAAGTACCGTCATAGGTGAGAACAAAGACTTTCTGTCCTTCGGAGTAGGCGGACAGGATCTCGCTTCTTCTAAGCATGTGCCTGTTGCCTTTATTGTCTGTCCCGGGGATATTTACGTCATATATCTCGTGGAGTTCACCGACAATGGCCCTGACTTCGTCCGTCAGGGCGTTGTTACAAACGTGGAGTTCTATCTCTTTGTACTTGTTGTCGGTCTCGGTAAGTATCTTCATAGTTCGAGTATACCATTTACCTCTGGTCAGCGCGCATCTTAATTCTGAATACGATCCCTGCAAATACCGTCAGGACCACTGCCGAGCAAGATACGATCATCAAAGGGAGAGCGAACTCTCTGAAACCGAGATCTCTGACGACGGAAGCACGGGCAACTTTGGTGGCATACATGAACGGAAGGCACATTCCGATCTTCTTCATGATGCCGCCTACGCCTTCGATATCAAACCAGATGCCTCCGAGTATCGAACCGGCGGAAATGATGATGGAACAAAGGCCCGGGGCTGCTTTGTCGCTAAAGAATGTTCCGAATAAAAGACCAATAGACGAGAACATCAACGCGGACGGCATGACGGCTACCGATGTCAGAAGAAGATTAACGATGGTAAGGTCATAGCCTACTACCAGCGATACGATAACGGCTGCCGTCAGAGAGATGATGACCTGGATAAACGCCGTAACGATCATCGGAAGGATGTAGCCTCCGATAAAGTTGATGCTCTTCATAGGCGAAGAGTAAAGGCGTGTCAGGAAGGCGGTGCCTCTGTCCTTTGCGACTGAGATGGCCGTAAAGAGCATGATGAACATCTGGCCGAAGATGGCGACGCCGCCCGCCAGGTTGTCGATCCTGAACAAGGTGTTGCCTGCTTCCTTCGGAATGGCGCTGTTTACAACCGACATGATGAGGAGCATTACGACCGGAAAGCCGATGCAGAAGATCCAGCTTAGCGGGTCCCTGAATGTCTCTATGAAATTTCTCTTTGCATATACTATTGTCCTGTTCATCTTTATTCTCCTTCTACCTCTGTCTCCGCCATTGTTACGAAGACCTCCTCCAGGCCTTTCTTACCTGTCATGTTCTCCAATTCATCAAGGGTTCCTATGGCCTTCACCTTACCTTCGTTCATGATGACGATCCTGTCTGCAAGTGACTGTGCTTCTTCCATGTAGTGAGTGGTAAGGATTATGGTCATGTTCTTTTTGAGTTTTTCGATCTCGCGCCAGAGCTGCCTTCTGGCAAGAACATCAAGACCTAATGTTGGCTCGTCCAGGAATAATACCTTCGGCTCACCGATGACTGCCATAGCGATGGAAAGTTTACGCTTATAGCCGCCTGAGAGGAGCCCGGCTTTCTTGTTGATGAACTCTTCCAGCGAGAATGCCTTGATGATCTTCTCTACAGCAGGCTCAGCCTTTTTCTTGGGAAGATAGATGTCAGCCATGAACTGAAGATTCTCTCTTACCGTCAGGTTCTCGGCTACCGATGTATCCTGAGGAGAAACGCCAACCAGTCTTTTTACTTCTTCAGGATCCTCCGCCACGTCGTGGCCCATGATCTCGGCTTTGCCTTCGGTGGGCCTTGTAAGGCATGTGAGCATCTTGACGGTGGTGGTCTTGCCTGCGCCGTTAACACCGAGAAGTGCGATGAGCTCGCCTTCGTTTACGGTTAATGACAGGGCGTCGACTGCGACCTTGTCCTTGTATCTCTTGGTAAGTTTTTCTGTTCTGATTGCATATCCCATAATCCTCGTCTCCTTTGTCTTTTCTGAGGCGATGATATCTCAACGGACATATGTGGATAAATAATTCTTATATGAACGGTATTTTTCGATATATGAACGGCATAAATAAACATCCACCGGCATAGCCGGTGGTTTTTCTTTTTCGGGCA
>JAILNZ010000154.1 GCA_024691135.1 Clostridiales bacterium | reverse complement strand
CTGAAAAGTCAGCTTCCTTCGTTCCTTAGAGAGAATGATATAGATTTTTGTATTGCTAATGCAGAGAATTCCGTATACGGACTGGGTGTCTCGCCCAAGGTCCTGGATGAACTGTTCGGACTAGGTGTCGATGCCGTTACCTTAGGTAATCATACTTTTTCATATCATGATTTTATTGACCGGGCAAACAGCTACAATAATGTAGTTGTTCCGTCAAACGTTTCCTCAAAGTGGCCCGGAAGAAAATATATCATTATCCAAAAAGGAGATAAAAAGCTCGCAGTCTTTAATCTCATGGGACAGGTCGATATGGGGACGTATAGCGATTCTCCTTTCGAAAAGGCAGATGAGATATTAAGATCCATAGAAGGATCCAAGCCTGATGCTATATTCCTTGACTTCCATGCCGAGGCCACTTCCGAGAAGCAGGCTATGGGTTATTATCTTGACGGCAGGATCTCTGTTATGGTCGGAACCCATACCCATGTCCAGACTTCAGACAGTAAGATCCTTCCTCACGGAACGGGGTATATAACCGATGCAGGTATGACAGGATGCCTGGATTCGATCATCGGAATGGATATTGAGACTTCGCTTGTGAGATTCATCGATAAGATACCTGCCAAATATCAGCCCGCAGAAGGCGAGGCTGCGATGTGTGGCATTATTTGCGAAGTTGATTATAATGGTAAATGTATTTCTATAAGCAGGTTTTGTGTATATGAGTAAATATTTGATCGAGAAAAAAGATGTTAAATTATGGAAAGTGGCTGTCTGTTATCTGTCGGTCATTATCCTTACAGCCATAGACCAGTTGACCAAGTATCTTGTTGTAAAAAAACTTCCGTTATATGGCCAGCATATCGTTATAAAGGATTTCTTTTCCATCTACTATGTCCAGAATACGGGAAGTGCTTTCAGTATGTTCGCAGACAGGTCGTGGGGCATATATTTTCTGTCTGCAGTCTCTCTTTTGATGGGACTTGTCCTTATTATTGCGATCTATAAGACTTTGAGACATAAGGATTTCTTCTTCAAGGCTTCTTTGGTGCTCTTTTTGACAGGTGCTGTCGGAAATCTTATCGACAGGATCAGACTTCACTATGTAATCGATTTTTTAAGGTTCGATTTCGGAAGTTATACTTATCCGATATTTAATTTTGCAGATATATGTGCCGTTGTCGCGACATTTATGATGATCTTACTCGTGATCTTCCGTAACAAGTCAATCGATTCTTATCTGTCTCTTTTCGAGATAAAGGGTAAAAAGAAGAATGATAAAACAACTTGAAGTTGAAGAAGGCGGTCAGCGTATCGATGCTTATATAGCATCCAATCTGCCTGATATATCCAGGTCCTATGTTGCTGTGCTCCTTTCGGAAGGAAGGATCACATGTGACGGAACCGATAAGCTCAAGGCAAGTTATAAGTTAAATCCGGGAGATAAGATTACGATAGATATTCCTGCTCCGGTCGAGACTGATACCAAGCCGCAGGATATACCGCTCGATATCGTTTACGAGGATGATGACCTCATACTTATCAATAAACCGCAGGGAATGGTGGTTCATCCTGCCTGCGGACATCATGAGGATACTCTGGTAAATGCATTGCTTCATCACTGCAAAGGCAATCTTTCCGATATAAACGGAGTCATCAGACCCGGTATCGTTCACAGGATAGATAAGGATACTTCGGGCATCATGGTCGCCGTAAAGAATAACGAGACTCATCAGGCGCTTGCGGATATGCTCGCCAGACACGAGATCGTAAGGCAGTACAGATGCATTGTTCACGGTATTGTAGGGCCCGAAAAGGGAACGATCGATGCTCCGATAGGAAGATCCGGAACAGACAGGCGTAAGATGACCGTAAAAGAAGACGGCAAGGAATCCGTAACACATTTTACAGTTATCGGCAGGTATAAAGAAGCTACCGATCTGTCGCTGCTTCTCGAGACAGGAAGGACCCATCAGATCAGGGCACATATGACATATATAGGCCATCCGCCCGTCGGAGATCCCGTATATAGCGGCAGAAGGCCTTCATACGGACTTAAAGGCCAGGCTCTTCACAGTAAATCCATCTCGTTTATCCATCCGAGAACCGGTGAAAAGCTCTTTTTCGAAGTGGATCTGCCTGATTATTACAAGGAAGTACTTAATAAACTTACACCTATAGAGATCAAATAAGGGGTTATTTATGACAGAAAGAATCGATGATTGCCGTTCGGATATCGTTAGCGTAGGATCACTTCTCGACAAGATCAGGAGCGTTTATAACGTAAGCATAGAAGTCGACGGGGATTCAATAGTAATAACCGGTGACAATAATCTTATGAACCTGAGAGCCAAAGAAGCAGTAAATGCTCTTCTTATCCTTTCAGACAAGAATGATATCGATCCCATGCTTGTCGATTATGTCATCTTTCTCGAAAACAGCGGCAAGCTTCAGGAATTCCTTGATATGGAAGACGAAGTATTCTTTACCACATATAGTGGAAGGCCTCTAAAAGCCAAGACTCTGGGTCAGAGGTTCTATATTGATGCACTGAAAAGAAGCGAACTTGTCATCTGCAGCGGTCCTGCAGGCTCAGGTAAGACATTCCTGGGTGTTGCCATGGCAGTTAAAGCATTCAGAAATAAGGAAGTATCAAGGATAATACTTACGAGACCTGCTGTGGAAGCAGGGGAGAAGCTTGGTTTTCTTCCGGGTGATATAGCCGAAAAGGTCAATCCTTATATGAGACCGATCTATGATGCTCTTATTGCTCTTTTGGGACTGGAGAACTTTGAGAAATACTATGACAAGGGACTAATCGAAGTTTCTCCTCTGGCATTTATGAGAGGCAGAAACCTTGATGATGCTTATGTCCTTCTTGACGAAGCACAGAACACGACCGTTGATCAGATGATGATGTTCCTTACCAGGATAGGAATGAACTGCAGGGCATGCGTATGCGGTGACTTTACTCAGATAGATCTTCCGAGAGGCGTAATATCAGGCCTTTATGACTCCATGGATGTACTTAAGGGCGTAGAAGGTGTATCATTAATTAGTCTGGGAGAGGCGGATATCGTACGTAATCCGCTCGTTCAGAGGATCGTTCGTGCTTATGCCGACAGAGAGACGAAGAGGACGGAGGGAACCTGATGCATAAAGGACTTAAGCGTACTTTAGCAGTATTCATTTCTCTTTTGATGATAGCAACTATCGTTGTCTGTGTTTTTTTCGGTTATATTCCGGTCAAATATGATTATGAGGTAGGTTCTATCGCTACTTCCGATATCTATGCATCCCGTAATGTCATCGACAGTTATCAGACAAAATATGATGCGGTCCTTGCCAAGAATTCCGTTAAGAATATATTTGTAAGATCGGGTTCCGAATCTGATGATAATATAAAGAACATCAAGAGTTTCTATCAGCTTGTAAGACAGTCGAGGGCACTTCTTCTTGATGAATACGGAACGCCTGTTGATGACGTAACTCCGATAAGAGACAATCTCATTAACAATGTATATAACACTCTGGATTATCAGATGTCTGAGGAAGACGCGATGTCCTACCTTACGATGTCTTATTATTCATTCAATTATCTTGAAGATAAGGCAAGATCAGTTACAGAGATCCTCATGATGGACCTGGCTGATAAGGACAGTCTCGATATCCAGATCAACAGCCAGCTCAAAGCGATCTTTGAGGAAGATGACTCTTTTTCCTCATATAAGGATCTTCTTAACCGCACTATGTCAGGTATTATAAGACCAAATGCCATCTATGACGTCGATGCGACAAACGAAGCTGCCGAGAATGCTTATAATATGGTAATGGAAGATCCTGTTGAGATACAGAAAGGAACTAAGATCGTATCTTCCGGTGATGTTATCACTGAGCACAGTTATCAGATCCTTTCAGATCTTGAACTCCTCTCGGATGATTCTTTTGATCTTTTGCTCCTTTTCAGAGTACTTCTATATGTAGCAGTCGTATCTGTAGTATTGTTCTTCTTCTTTAAACTCCGTAAAGATAAGCTCAATATCGATTTCAGGATTATGCTGTCACTTATTATTCTCTTTGTGATCCCTGTACTTGTCAGTGTCTATGTTTCAACGATATCGCATCAGGCAGTCGTAATACTGTTCTTTACGACTTTGTGTGCCGCATTCATTGGAGTTTCCGATTCGATCATCCTGTCGGTATTCCTCCTTGTCTATATGTGGCCGATATATTCTTTCGACTCTGATATGTTCATGGCTTCACTTGCAGGTATCGTTATCTGTGCGTCTCTATCGGGAAGAAATAAGGCAAACAGCAATACCGCAGGTCTTATCATTTTCCCGACATTAAGCGTATCTATCGTCGCTTTTATCCTTAACTTCCTTAACGGATCCATAAGGAACGATTATATCGACACACTCGGCATATCATCCTTGTCGGCTGCTATTTCGATAGTTGCGGCAATCGGACTTATGCCTATATTTGAGCTTATATCGGGATCTGTCTCGCCGGTTAAGCTCATTGATCTTTCTCAGCCGAGCCAGCCTCTTTTGAAGAGACTCTTTATCGAGGCACCGGGTACTTCGCAGCATTCCATGATGGTCGCGAACCTCTCTGATGCCGCAGCAGACGCTATTGGAGCTGACGCTCTTTTGTGCAGGGTATCTTCTTATTTCCATGATATAGGTAAACTTAATAACCCCGGATATTTTACCGAGAACCAGAAAGACTATAATCCTCATTCGGTATTAACGCCTGCAGAGAGTACGGCTATCATTACCGCTCATATCGATGACGGTGTTAAGATGGCCCAGAAAGATAAGCTTCCCAAGGCCATTATAGATATAATCAAGCAGCATCACGGAACGACTTATCCGTCTTTCTTCTATAAGAAAGCATTAGAAGAAGCCAAGCTCAAGGGACTTCCTGAACCTGATGTTAATTCATTCAGATACAGGGGAGAGGTTCCGCAGACAAGGGAAGCAGCGATCGTAATGCTTGCCGATACATGTGAGGCTGCGATCAAATCCGCCAAGACTACTGACCTTGTACAGTGCGAGTCGATCATGAGAAAGCTGATAAAGTACAAGATAGAGGAAGATCAGCTCGTAAGTTCCGGTCTGTCCTTCAATGATATAGAGAAGATCATCAGCGCTTTCCTGAATATCTATTCGGGTCAATTCCACGAAAGGATCAAATATCCTGAATGATAATCAAACTTATAAATGAACAACGTAAATTCTCCAAAGATACGGTCGATGAGATCATGCCTTTGTTTGAAAAGGTGTGCGAGAAAGTCATCGAAGAAGACATTATGCCTTCTTTTCTTTCAAAAAACTCCGACAATGTCTATATTGATCTTAACCTTGTAGGGACAGATAAGATCCGTAAGATGAATCAGGAATTCAGGAATGTAGATAAGGTCACTGATGTTTTATCCTTTCCGATGCTTGATATGAAGAACGGGAAGCTTCTTCAGGAATTCGATCTGTCTGATTTTGAATATGACAGCGAAGGCAATAAGGTTATCTGTCTCGGAAATATCGTTATTTGTCCCGAAGTATGCGGTAAGCAGGCTCTGGAATATGGTCATACGTTCGAGAGGGAAGCAGCATTTCTTTTTGCTCATTCACTTCTTCATCTTCTCGGTTTTGATCACATAAAGAAGGGTGACGAGTCTCAGATGATCTTCTGGCAGAAGAAACTAATGTATGACATCGGACTTGCTTTTGATGACGAGATCGAATTCATCGATCACAAGGAAGACGATAAGATCCCTTCAAATCTTGCATTTGAAGCAGGATCCTTATGTAAGCACGTCGGATATGTATCGATACTCGGAAGGCCGAATGTCGGTAAATCGACTCTCCTTAATTACATCACGGGAATGAAGCTCGCCATCGTATCTCATAAGCCGCAGACTACGAGAACGAATATCAGGTCGATATATAACGGCTGCGACTCACAGATCATCTTTGTCGACACACCCGGCGTCCATAATCCGAAGTCCGAATTATCTAAGATAATGGTCGAAAACTCATTTAACAGCGCCAAGCATTCCGATCTTGTGCTTTTGATGGCTGACGGAAGGTTCAAGGAGCCTGCTTCAGTCGAAAAAAAGCTTCTCGAGCGTTGTAAAGAGAATAAAAAGAAGGTCATCCTTGCTATCAATAAATCAGATGATATCTCAAAAGAATCGCTTCTTCCTGCGATCGCCAGTTATTCTGCTCTCTTTGATTTTGAAGAGATCATCCCGATAAGTGCCAAAACGGGCGATAATGTCGATGTCCTTCTCAAGGCTATCGAAGACAGGCTTCCTGAAGGACCGAGGCTTTTTGATTCCGAGGTCATGACAAACCAGACTGAAAGAGAGATCGCTTCAGAACTTATAAGAGAACAGATCCTCCATTATACAAATCAGGAGATACCTCACGGAACGACTGTCGTAATAGACGAGTTCAAGGAAAGATTCAAGGATAATGCCAGAGATGAATATGACAGGGAAATGGTCATAATCCATGCTTCTGTTATATGTGAGCGCAAATCCCACAAGGCGATACTTCTTGGAAAAGACGGCCAGATGATTAAAAGGATCAGTACAAAATCGAGGATAAATATCGAGAGACTTACCGGCTGCAAGGTCTATCTTGAACTGTTCGTAAAGGTCAGAGAGGACTGGAAGAACGATGATCTGTACTTAAAGCAGTACGGATACTTTGTCGAGGAGGATGACTGATGGCATCCGAACCGATCTCTTTGCGCGGAGTGATCTTAAGATCTTCCGAGTTCAAGGATAAGGACCGGATGATCACGTTTCTGTCCTCTGATTCAGGGGTCATCGATATCTGCGTCAAAGGATCAGGCAAACAGGGAAGTAAGCTCATGTCCGCGACACTTCCTTTTATCGTCTGCGATGTCGTTGTCTCCATGACAGGATCCTACTATTACCTCAAAGAGATCTCCATCGTCTACTCTAATTCAGCGATATTCGGAAGCCTGGAGGCGATGACATGCGCGGGCCATATCGCTTCACTTCTTTCTTCATCATATATAGACAGTCAAAACTCAAGGGTAATGTACGAGCTTTGTGTCTATTCCTTTTTCGCCCTCTCGAAAACACCTGATGACTTCCTTTTGATCTATTCCGCATTTAACTGGCGTTTCCTCTACCTTCTGGGATACTGCATATCATATGATGTCTGTAACTCGTGCGGAAAGGAACTTGATTCATGTTACCTGAGCTATGCAACCGGTGAAGCCTTCTGTACGTCGTGCTTCGGTAAGGACAGGAAATTCACGGATATGATGCTCATGAGCGGTGCGGGAGTAAAGGCTCTCGATCATTTTATAGATTCAGATATAAAGAAGCTCTTCATGATACATGTTGATGAGGACACTTTGCACAGGTTGTCAATTTTTACTACCAGATGTTTAGACGTTCAGTTGGAAGGGACTTACGATTCGCTTTTAGGACTTCTTAAGGATCTTGATTCTCATACTTCCCAGTTCTCAGGATAAAGAGTCAGATACTCCGGTTTTTCGAGTCTGTCATCGATCAAAAGGACAAAACCTTCGTCGTCTTCAGTCCTTATGACTCTTCCTGCAGCCTGAAGCACCTTTTCCCATCCCGGGAATCTGTAAGAAAAAGCATATCCGTCACCGAATTTCTCATTATAGTAATTGCACAAGATCTCCCTTTCGGGGCTGATCTGAGGTATGCCGACACCTACTATTATGACGCCCTTTAATCTGTCTCCGACAAGATCTATGCCTTCACCGAAGTGCCCGCCGAGGACGGCTCCGCCCAGGAGGACGCCGTCGTATGGCTCATCGAACATATGGATAAACCCGTCCTTTTCGAGAGATGTCATGTTAGGTGTCTGTAATATGATCTTGTATTCCTTCGGGCATTTTTCTGAAATTATCGAAGATACTTTATTGAGATACTCGAATGAAGGGAAGAACATGAGATAGTTTCCTTCGCGGTACTTAAGTTCTTCAAGGATCCTGTCAGCTACACGATCTATAGTAAAATTCCGCTCCTTATAGGTCGTAGAGATCGAAGATTCAATGATTACTTCCAGGTTTTCGGGAGGGAAAGGCGACGGAAGAGTAAAGTGTCTTGCAAAGTCGACATCCTTACCAATAAGTACATTTCTATAGTATTCATAAGGAGTAAGTGTTGCAGAGAAAAATACGACGGACAGCTTGTCCCTGATAAGTTCACAGAGCTTGCCGGATGCATCAAGGCATGTCAGCTTAGCCTTAAGTCCGTCAGGAGATTTCTCAAAACAGGTTATGTAGGAATCGTCATAATACTGCTCCAGGACAGTGAGAAAGAATCTGGCCTCAAAGAAAAATTCCAAAGCAACGCTTCTGAGTTCGCCTTTACCGAGCTCGTCAAGGAAAGGGGATAAGAACCTGACTGTCTTCCATAGTATCCTGTAAAGTGTCTTTGGTGTCTCGCGCGTTCCTTCAAATCCGTCTGCCATAAGGCATTTCTTATCCGATATGCCTTCCGAAGCCGAAAAGGCGGATTGATGAGAATTGATGCAATGAGATACGACTTCAAAATACTGATCCAACTGAATAAGATAGTTTTCGATACGGGGATTTTTACCCTTAATGACTCTTTGAAGATCCTTGATAAGATTGGAATTAAATTCAGCGCTGTACATCGACCTTGATCTGTCTACCATATTATGTGCTTCGTCTATAAGTACGACATTAGAATCATTGGGATTATCAAAGCTTCTCATGATCCTGACTCTCGGGTCAAAAGCATGATTATAGTCGCCAATGACTACATGACAATAATTCAAGACGTCCAGAAGAAGCTCATGAGGACAGACATTATGCTTTACTGCAATCTTTCCGATAAGATCCGGCGTGATCTCGTCATTCATGAGTGCTTCGTCTATTGCAGGCTTTACTCTCCCGTAGTAACCTATAGCCATTTTGCAGAACTTGGAATCGCATTTCTCACCCATGGGACACATGGATTCTTTTGAGGCAAGTAAGACGGATCTCAGTACAAGTCCTTTCTTGCGCATGTCTTTGAGAGCCTTGGAAGCAACTGATCTTGTCGCAGTCTTTGCAGTAAGGTAGTAGATCTGACTGTACTGATCTTTAAGAAGTCCCTTGATCGCAGGGTATAGGACAGATATTGTCTTACCTGTACCGGTTGGCGCTTCAACAAAAAGAGCCTCCTTTGAAAGCATTGAGAAAAGCGCATTCTTCATGAACTGTGCCTGACCAGATCTGATATGATCATAAGGGAACTTCATACTCCTTATTGAATCAAGTGATTCTGTCTCATAATTTATTAGGCTTATCGCAAAAGATGCATACTGCGAGGCAACATCATCCAAAAAATCCAAAGCTTCGTCTCTTTTATAATCCCAAGACTTCTCACAATACTCAAGGGTAGTGATCGATACATACCTTAAGCTGATCTTGACGGATCCTATGTTCACGTCATTCATCATAAACAATGCAGCATATATCTTAAGTTGAGCTTCATGTTCTTCGCGACGCAGCTTCTCATAATCATTCTTGGTCGAATTAACAGACTTGATCTCGATAATGTGATCTCCGCCACCATGTTTGATATATACATCAGCTCTGCCGCGAATATTAAGGATAATGCTTCCGGTCTCGACAGTTCCTTTTAAGGAATATTCGGTCTCCAGATCGTCTCCATAATCTTTTTTAAGAGCGGCAAAGATCTTACGGTGCAGTTGAGTTCCCTCAAGTCCCGATACAGAATTAAAAGACCCTCCGGACAGATCTCCGCAGCGGCAAACATAACGGGCTATAGTTGATACTGAAACACTCAATTCATTAGACATACATAGATTATATAATTATTTGTTTCATTCGGCATATTATTATATGTCTTTGATCAGGTAATGATGTAGAATATCAATAGTATTTGTGTTTGGAGGTTGTTTATGAGAAAGTTCAAATCTTTTATTCTTTCATTGGCGTCTGCAATATTGATCGCTTTTATGATGACTTCTGTAATTCCATTGTTTAGTGTTAATGTAAACGCTGATGAAGATGTTATTGAAGTAAGTACACCCGGAGAGATGATCTCTGCTGCAGGAAGTTATGACAACACGGGTAAGACCATCAGATTGACACAAGGACTTGAGAATTGTG
>JAILNZ010000135.1 GCA_024691135.1 Clostridiales bacterium | reverse complement strand
CAGACCGCAAAAACGGCATACGGGACCGCTCTCTTTCAAATCGATGTGTCATCTTCGCACGATCCTCGTCGGTCTCCATAAGTTCGCCTTTGTCAATTATTACTGTGATGACTGGCGCGGCTCCCTGTATATCCCTCAAGGCCACAAGAAGGGAGAGCGTCAGATCTTGCAGCCCTCCGACATCGCTCGGCTTTTCGAGCCGTCTTCGCTCTGGTTTGCGGGTGCCTTCAAGGTGATGCTTTTGTGTGGCCTTCGCCCCGGTGAGTGCCTCGGCATCCAGGAAGGAGATCTAAAGGACCATGTCCTCCGGATCTCAAGAGCGATCAATGACGTCGGAGAAGTCACCGAGGGAAAGAACAAGAACGCCCGCCGTCTCGTCCCCCTGCCTCCGATGGCAGAGTCCATTATAACGGACACAATAAAACGAAATCGAGAGTATAATTTTGGAACTCCGTGGATCTTCTGCAATATCTACGGAGACCCTGCAGCTCAATACATCGTCAGAAAAGACTGGAATAAGCTCAAGGCCGAGAGAAACCTTCCCGGAACTTGTTACTCACTCAGGCACACATTCGTCTCGATTGTCAGCTCCCAGACGCATCTCGCAGAAGGGACCATTAAGACACTGGTCGGACATAGCGAGAGCTTCGACACCTGGGGAACCTATAAGCACGAAGTCAGCGGTGAGCTCGAGAGAGCTGCAGAGGTCATAAACCTGACTTTTGAACGCCTAAAATCTGTGGAAAATTAAAAAGTCATACAAAAAGTCAAACATCAGAAAATGAAAAACCCCCGCGACATAATAGCCACGGGGGTTTTACTTGGAGCCATTTGTGGGACTCGAACCCACGAATGTGCGTTTTCTGGTGGACTTAAATCATCAAAAAGTCCTTGATTTTAAGGCTTTTGTACTTTTAATCGTTCCGACTGTCCGCCGCCGAAAATACAAAAACCATACAAAAAGTCAAACATTAGAAAAGCCCCACGGCGCTGCTGAAACCGTGGGGACTTCTCTGGAGGTGATCCGATATGGAGATCTTACTGTTTATAATAAGGAACGCCAAACCCGACGATATATTTTGAGTTATATGCGATAGTCCTGGACTTGACATGTCCGGGGCTTCCCGCGTTTCCTGCTTTGACGATGATCTTGTTGCCGTTTACACCGATAACAAGGCCCGTATGCGTCGAGCGAGTCGTCGACTTTGGGTTTTTGAAGTTATAGAAGACATGCCAGGCGAGCTTTGGCTTTGTTCCGCGCTTCTTAAAGCGCTTCTTATTCTTGTACCACTTCATCGCCTGGGTGCATCCTGCTGTTGTTGTGTACTTCGTCACGCTCTTGGTCTGATAGAAGTCAGAGACTACTGTGATCTGACACCATGCCGTAGTTCTGACATTCAGTTTTCTTCCTGTCAGTTTGTTGTAGGGTTTCATGATGTACTTCTGGGCTCTTCCATCCTTGACCGCCTCAGAGTAGCCGTTCCAGCTCTGGATCTTGTTGGCGGCAAGGGTAGCACCGCCCGCCATCAATTACCCTCCGAGGTTCCTGTCGGTGTCTCAACCTCTTCCTCGTCGGTGTCGATCTCGTAATACTCTTCCTTCGTAAACTGCTGATAGACCTGGTTGATACCGGTGGAAGCGAAACCGCTAACGATTCCGATAGCCAGAGCCATAAGCCAGTTGTCCGCAGGGATATATCCGGGGATGGTCTTGAAGACAATGATGCCCAGGACACCGCCCACGAAGCCACAGATCATCGGGATGAACTTGTTAAGTGTGTCGTTGTTGATAGCCTTAAAAGTAGCACCTACGAGATAGCAAAGCACTACAATGGCAGGAAATGCTATAAAACCTAAATCATTCATTATTTTTCTCCTTCTTTCGTTGAAATGTAAATAAGGACAGCCAGGGCTGTCACAAAGAAGCCCACAACAGTGAACTTCAAGAGTTCGGTCAGAATCGTTTAGATCTTGCCCTCCTTCGTTAATTGTTCAAAGGTCTCCTTGATGTGTTTATTCGCCGTCATTGTGTAGGAATTCTTGAATTTCGGATGTTCTTCACAGTAGCGGTCATAAGTGTCACAGTCGTCGAGCTGTTGACGGAAGTATTCTGCAGAGTGATGTATTCCGTTTTTGAGCTCGTCGGAGAATCGGAGGATGTGAGTCCTGGCAAGGACCGCCTGATTCTCGTCCATCTTGTCCGCGAGCTTGTCGATCTTCTGATCTATCTCTTTCACTTTGTCCTTCCTTGAGAAGGCCAGAGTAATGAGGAACTGGATAAATGTAAACAAAGCACCGGAACCGATAACCGCTAACACAACGGGCATGATTATATCTTCTTTCATAGGCATCGCCTCTTTTCTTCGGCGAGGTCACGCAGTCGCGTCAATTCTGACGCGATCGCGTCCTCTACTTTACTCCGGGCGATAACTTCGGCCTGTTTGCTGATGATCTCGGCTTGAAGTTCTATAATCGCGCAGAGCTTCTCAATGGTCTCGAGCGACGTCACTCTGTAGGTGCCTCCGGCCATTCGATCTCAAAGGGAAAACCCTTCTGTTCGGGAAGATCGCGGAGAGCCTGACGATAAGGCTTATAAAGGTTCTGGTGTTCTGTCGACCTGTCTGCGCAAAGATCCTTGTCAGTTACGTCAAGGAGTTTGTTGCGGATCTTCCTGGCATACATAGCCGCATCTTCTTCGTTCTGCTCTTCGCAAGCCTTTGCGTATCTTAATTGTAAGACGTCGATCATCTCGTCTCTCTGTGCCGCAGCCAGAGCCTCAGCTCTTGCCAGTTCCTTGTAATTGATGTTGCTCATGGAAGTGTTCCTCCTGTTTGTTATAGAATTCGGTCATCCTTTGGCGCTCATAATAAGTGTTGCCTCTGGAAGCGTTGGCCAGATATGAGATAAATGAGACCTTAGCGGAACCTTTCGGATATATCCCCGCGTATTCTTTTGCGAAGATCTTCCTGAGTTTTCGCCTTTGCCTGCCTTGTTTCTTCTTATCCATCTTCCGGAGGATCTTGCCTGACGGTTTGATAATGAATCTCCATTTAAGGAGTTTCACGCCCTGCTTCAACGGGTAGATCCTCGTCTTTCTGTTAAGAGTGAGACCGAGAGCGTTGAGCTTTGCCTCGATGACCGTCCTACAGAACCTTAAATATTCCTGGTTAGGATGAATAAGAACGAAATCATCCATATATCTGATGTAATGCTTAACCCGAAGCCGTTCCTTGATGAAATGGTCCATATCATCGAGAACAGCCAGGGCGATGAGCTGCGACACCTGAGAACCGAGACCGATGCCTTTGTCTCCGCCGAAAGAGTCCACTATCTCGCAGGCTCTCATGGCGATGTCAGGATCAGGAACCCTTTTCAAGATCGCACGCTTGGCGACATCGTGCGGAATAGACTCAAAATAGTGATGAATGTCACATTTCAGAACCCATCCGTCCGTGCCGTACTTCTGTCTGTATTTCCGGAGGTGTGCCGTCAGCCTGTTGAGAGTATAGTCGACACCTCTGCCCTGCA
>JAILNZ010000070.1 GCA_024691135.1 Clostridiales bacterium | reverse complement strand
GGTTAGCCTTATGGAATTCGTAGTCCTTGCGGAAAACAAGTCCGACGAGCCTGCCTTCGGAATTTACGATAGGGAGCTGGTTGATCTTGTTGTCCCAGATGATGTCGTTAGCTTCCTTAAGAGTCGTTCCCTCCGGAGCCGTTACGAGCTTCTCTATAGGAGTCATGAACTCTTTTACCTTGGTGTCGATAGGAGTCCTGCTTATACGGTAATCTCTGGTCGTTACAAGACCCAGAAGCTTACCTGTTGAAGTGCCGTCACTTGTGACTGCCGCGGTGCCGTGGCCCTTCTCTTCTTTGAGAGCCAGGACTTCTTCAAGAGTAGAATCGGGAGTAAGGTTGGAATCGGATGTAACGATACCTGCCTTATATTTCTTAACCTTGCGGATCATCTCACACTGGGATTCGATGGATTGAGACTGAAAAATAAAAGACATGCCGCCACACCTTGCGAGCGCGATCGCCATGCCTGAATCTGAAACGGCCTGCATTACGGCAGATACTACCGGAATATTGATCTTGAGCTTGGATTCTTCCTGACCCTTTCTGAACTTGCAGATCGGTGCCGACAGATCGACCTGGTCAGGTGTGTTCTTTTCTGTAGTGAGATTCGGTATCAAGAGATACTCACTGAATGTACGGGATTCTTCTTCAAATATCTTAGCCATAAATAATACCTCCCAGACTCTATTCTTTTTTGTAAATTAGAATAAATCATATCACAGTTATTATTTAATGTGCCATAGAAAAATGTATTTTTTTGAGCACTTTCTTTGTGCTAATTATCTTGTTCACATCCTGCCGAGCTTGACGAGCCTTATAACGCACTGCTCGATGAAGTTCTCCACTTCCTTTTCGTAGAGCGAAGGAGCCTTGATGTAGGATTCCATATGGTCGGCGTTCTCGATTATGACCATCCTTTTCGGGGACCTGATCCTGTCATAGATCTGCTTTGAGCTCTCGGGATCGACGATATGGTCTTTCTCGCCGTGGAACAGGAGCACCGGGATCTTGATCCTGTCGGCGCCGAGCGCGCAGTCACACTTGTCGATATCGAAGTTGAACCTGAGCGCGACGCACCTCTTCATCCACTTGTAGAAAATGGAGAGATTGACCTTATAGCGCCTTTTGCCGAGGTCCAGAAGAGGCCTCGAGAACTTATCATACGGGCTGTCTGCGATTATGCCTGCCACATTCTCGGAAAAACCGTCCTGCTCAGCTGCCAGCAGTGCCGTAACGGCTCCCATGCACCTTCCGAAGATGAATATCCTTATGTCCGGCCCCGCCTGCTTTTTGCAGAACTCTATCCAGGAATTAAGATCCACGCTCTCACAAAGGCCGTATGAGCAGTACTTTCCGCCGCTCATGCAATGCGCCCTCTGGTGGATGATAAGGACATGGCACTGGATCTTCGTCATGATGAGCTTGGCGTAGGCGCTCACCATCGAAGGATGCTCGTTATAGCCGTGCAGAAGGATAACGACATTCCTGCATTCTCTGTCGAACGAAGGCCTGTAATAACCTTGGAGCTTCACACCGTCAAAAGCCGTGACCCTGACGTTCAGGAACTCCATCCTGTTCGTGTAGAACCAGTTCCTTCCTCTCCCGATCACATCTGACTGGTCTATCTCAAGGGGCGAGCGGTCAACCGTCGGCATAGGTTCTTTTCGATAAAAGGTGGTAGCAAATAGCCTGTTTCCTATCGCGATATAGAGTATGACAAGGCAGCCTGCCAGAAGTAGAAGCAGGACCAGTAGAACGATTACATAGACCGTGACCAAGCTGATCTTAAGTAAAATCACAAGAGCGGACCTCCGGGTCATCATTACCGCTGCTTAGAAGTTCGCAGCCGCTTTCCGTTACGAGTACATCGTCCTCGATCCTGAAACCGATCCCCCACTCCTTAACATAAACACCCGGTTCGACCGCAAGGCAGTTGCCTGCCTGAAGCGCACTGTCCTTGACGGACGTGTCGTGAACATCAAGTCCCATATGATGAGAAGTATTGTGCCAATAGTACTCTGACACAATCTTATCATCATTTCCCTCATCCTTAGATGACATTTGTATTAAACCTTCTTTTAAGAGCCACTTATAACAGATGCCCCTCATGTGCGTATTGAGCTCCTTCAGCGTGATCCCCGGCCTAATATACGAGAACGCTTCGCTCCGAAGTTCACGTATCAATGTAAGAAGGCTCTCCTTCCTCTTCTCGAAAACTTCATCTTCCGAATTCCCTACGAACAGCACTCTGGAAATGTCTGCGCAGTAACCGTCATATCTGCCTCCGAGGTCGATCTGGATTATATCGCCCTTTTTGACCTTCACGTCATCAGGAGTTCCGTGGTGGAGATAAAATACATTCTCCCCGACTGCCGCGATCGTCCCGAAAGCAGGGATCAAAACTCCCCTTCTTGCCATCTCATACTCGAGCTTCGTAAAGATCTGGAGTTCGCTCATGCCGGGGCACAGAACCTTCTTAAGTTCATCGACCGCTTCTTCAGTGATCTTTATGGCTTCCCTGATGGCACTGACTTCCTCCGGCTTTTTTATCATCCTCATCGCCGTCAGTGTCTTCTGTATATCGATAAGTTCCTCGGAAGTCCTGCTCTTCAGGGTATTTACGACAAAGTCCTTATTGGATGTCTTGACGGAGCTTCCGTCATAACCTATGAGAACGGACTTGTCCTGAAGGATAGAGAAGATCCTGTCGTCGACCGTCTCCCTGTCAAAGATATCTTCGACGGGTATCCCTGATATCTC
Organism: Clostridiales bacterium; assembly: GCA_024691135.1. Lineage (GTDB taxonomy): Bacteria > Bacillota > Clostridia > Saccharofermentanales > Saccharofermentanaceae > Saccharofermentans. The sequence continues at coordinate 5,609 of JAILNZ010000070.1, read as the reverse complement.
CGAGAACTCCTCATGAGTCTTCCTCTTCCCGTGCCATCTCTCCTTAAGGCTGTCCTTCTCGGGAACGAACAGCGATATCTCAGTTCTATCTTCCCTCTTGCAGATGATGAGAACGATATCTTCATCGCTGATACCCGTTAAGTAGTAGAAGTTACGGTCAGGCAGGAATCTGTAGTCGTTATCTGCCGACATCCTGTCTGCTCTTCCCGCAAACAGCACAAGGGCGATGTTTTCATCAACCGCCCTTAAAAGTCCTTCTCTGTTGTCCTTGAAAAAACTGCTTCCTATCACTTACTGACCTCTTCGCTGAATCCTCGTCTCTGTGCGACCCACATCACTTCTGACATTGACTTCATCGAAGATTATCGTATTGTTGATATAGCTGAATGTGGCACTCGGCGCCCTTCTTATGAGACCCGGGTTACCTATTACGATCGAACCGTCCGGCACGTCAAAATTTACATAAGCGCCCGGAGCGATAAGAACGTTGTTGCCTATAGTTACGTTACCTACGATTATCGCATTCGCACCGATCCAAACATAATTACCTATGGTAGGTGCGCCCTTCCTCTTGCCACGGAACTGCGTTCCGATAACTACACCCGTCGAAACGTTGACATTATAACCGATGACTGACTTGGGATGGATGATGACACGACCGAAGTGGGCAAGATAAAAACCCTTGCCTATATGCGTATCATATGGGATCTGGATATGGTATTTCCTTGACAGCCTCTCAAGATACATATTGAACAAGTCGAACTTGAACTTGTATAGCTTCTTCCTCCAACCGTCATACTTCTCGGTCATCCTGTGATAATACTGGGTCCTTCGAAGCGCACTTATGTAACTGAATTCCGGGCTGGATCTGATCTCTTCGAGGTATGTGAGATATATTTGCGCATGGCTTCGCTTGTTTCCTGTATATCTATACAGATCGCTGTAAACGATGTCCTTTAACTCGTCGTTCATGCGAGGCCTCCACCAAAAAATCTTATTATAAAAATTATATTTCTAATATGACAAATAAACAATACATACGCGACACATTTTTGACAAAATCAATGCATTCCTGACCCCGGCTTCGATCCTGTCCATAATAAAGGGGATGCCCCTTAAGTGATCTGCATCACTTCCGGAACATCCCCAAAACAGAAAACAATATTATCGCCGGTCAAGCTTCTGAAAAGCTGTCGGCACCTACACCGCAGAGCGGGCAGGCAAAATCCTCAGGAAGCTCTGAGAAAGGCGTTCCCGGAGCTATTCCGAGCTCCTCGCAGCCCTTATCCTCGTCATATTCCCAACCGCAAACATCGCATTTGTATACAGCCATATTTGATCTCCTTTGATTCTTGATTAGATTTCGATAACGTCAGTATCGATATGCGCGTCAGCCGAAATATCTTTCCAGCAAACCCTTCAGGGCCTTGCCGTGACGAGCCTCATCTCTTGCCATCTCATGGACCGTATCATGAATGGCATCGAGACCGTTCTTCTTGGCGCATGTGGCAAGCTCAACTTTGCCGGCAGTTGCGCCGAACTCACAGTCTACTCTCCACTTGAGATTGTCCTTGGTCGTAGCCTTCATGTTAGGCTCGAGGTCCTCTCCCAAGAGTTCAGCAAACTTAGCTGCGTGTTCTGCTTCCTCAAAAGCAGCCTTTTCCCAATAAAGAGCGATTTCCGGGTAACCTTCGCGTGCTGCGATCCTGGCCATGCAAAGATACATTCCTACCTCAGAGCACTCGCCGGTAAAATTCGACTTGAGCTGCTCAAAAATGTACTTCTTATCCTCTTCGGATATGTCAGGATTATTCTTTACCGTAGCACCGTAAACACCGTAAGTGTGCTCTGCAGCAAGCTTAAGTTCACCTTCGATCTTCTCGAACATGTTGGACTTAGCCTTACATACAGGACATTCAGCCGGAGCCTCGTCTCCCTCGTGCACGTAACCGCAAACTTTACAAACATACTTTGCCATAGTCATTTCCTCGCTTTTTATTATTTTAGAGTCATAATTGTAATCATTCTAAATCATCTTCAATATATTGTAAAGCCGACTTCTGCCGGCAAGATAAAATGTTTACTTGGCTCTGTTTATCATGTCCATAAGCCTTGCCTTAGGCATGAATCCGACGGATTGGTCGACAATCTCTCCGTCTTTTACAATAAATAACGCTGGTATGCTCGTGACATCAAACTTCATGCAAAGTTCCATCTCTTCGTCGGCATTGCACTTGGCAACTTTATAGCTGCCGTCGCTTTCCTTTGCGATCTCCTCAATGACCGGTAAGAGCATCTGACACGGTCCGCACCACGGAGCCCAAAAATCAATGAGCACAGGCACTTCCGAATTCGCAACCTCAGATTCGTAATTATCGTTGGTCAGGATGATTTCTTCCATATGCCACCTCCTTCTTTATTGTAGCTTCATTATGATTATCTCATATTTGCCCCGGCAAATTTACGCAATGTCGAGGCAATTTCTTATCTGTATACGATACCTCTCGCGATCTCGTCAGCTTTTGAAACTCCGACAAGTTCCGTTATGATGGCCAGAGCAAATTCGATCGCAGTACCCACGCCCCTGGAGGTAATGATGTTGCCGTCTTTCTCAACTTTGTTAGTGGTGCTTTGCGCTCCGAGAAGGCCGTCTTCCATACCCGGATAACAGCATGCCCTCTTACCCTTCAGGATATTAAGGCTTCCGAAAACGGTAGGAGCGGCACAGATAGCGGCAAGTCTTTTTCCCTGCTGATCAAATTCCAGTATCTTATCGGTCAGGATCTTGGTATTACCCAGATTGACCGTTCCGGGCATTCCTCCCGGAAGGACTATCATATCGGTAGAATCAAAGTCATGATCTTCGATGAGCTCATCTGCTTTGAAAGTAACCTTATGCGATGCGGTTACATAAAGATCACCCGTAACGGATACGGTCCTTACGTCAACCCCGGCTCTCCTTAAAAGATCAACAACGGTAATGCATTCTACTTCTTCAAATCCCGTCGCGAACATAACAGCAACTTTACTCATATATGTAATCTCCTTTTTCTCTTTATCATATCAGAGTTCTTCGCCGTTTGTCTCGATCACATGTCTGTACCAGTATCCCGAGTCCTTAACAGTCCTCTTCTGCGTCTTATAGTCGACATAGACCAGTCCGAATCTCATGGTATATCCTCTCGACCACTCATAGTTATCCATGAGCGACCAGCACATATAACCCGCAAGCTCGATCCCGTCATCAGCCGCGCGCTTGAACTCGCGGAGATATCTGTGAAGATAATCGATCCTGTAAGAGTCATGGACCTTGCCGTCAAGACATACCCAGTCAGGAGAAGCCATGCCGTTTTCCGTCATCATTACAGGCTTTTTATAACGTTCATAATAGAACTTCGGAGCCCAGTACATGACGGTCGGAGTCAAAGGCCAGCCCATATTCGTCATCGGATCTCCCTGGGAATAAAGATCGGAATATCCTCCCTTTTGCCATCTCTCCCTGGCGTAATAGATATTCGTCCCGTAAAAATCCAGCGGAGTTGTGACGAGCTTCCATTCCTCCTCGGTAAATTCCGGTACCAGTTCACCGAATGTCTCGATCAGCTCATCCGGATACTTGCCCAGATAGACCGGATCCGACCAATAGGAAATACTGAAAGGGAAGTCATTGCCGTTAATGGCAAATGTAAGCTCCCTTGCCTTCTCGATCGCTTCCGGAGAATCATCTTCAGGAAGAACACAAGGTCCGATCGGCGCAAAGCTTATCTTTGCAGGCTTCTTTGCATGATTTCTTATATAATCCGCAGCCTTGCCGTGAGACAGGATCATGTTATGTCCCATGATAAGGAGGTCTCTTACATTATGTGTCTCAAAAGGCGCATGATTTCCGATCATGAAACCGCAGCCTAATTCGCACTGAGGCTCATTTATCGTTATCCAGTAACTGACCCTGTCAGAAAGCGCGTCCACGACGGCTCTGGTATATTCCAGGAACCACTCCGGACTTAAGTCGTTCATCCATCCGCCCTTCTTATGAAGTTCGAGAGGATAATCCCAGTGATAAAGCGTTACGACCGGCTCGATGCCGTTTGTGATAAGCTCGTCAACGAGATCGGAATAGAACTTTATACCCTTCTCATTGATCTTACCCGTTCCGTCGGGAAGGATCCTCGTCCAGCCTATCGAGAATCTGTACGCCTTCGCACCGACTTCTTTCATAAGTCCGATGTCTTCTTTTACATGATGATAATGATCGCAGGTAACATCCGCATTCTCGTTATAGATGATCCTGCCGCTTGTCGAAGCATAGGCATCCCAGCAGTTAAGACCCTTGCCGTCTTCTGTTATTGCGCCCTCGATCTGATATGACGCTGTTGCCGTGCCCCAAATAAAGTTTTTGCCAAAGCCCATAGGAAAAGCTCCTTTCCTGTAATGACCTCATCATATCATCAAAGAAAGTTCCCATATGTTAAAAATCACATTTTTTTGTCATTTCAATTGCGGCAAACGGAAGATTTGACAAGCCCGACCTTACTTAAGGAGGGATCGAAAAAGTACACGTTGTCCGACAGATACTTGTCGCTGCCACGGACTTCTGAGTTGGCCTCGTATACCAGATCGATGAGCTGATCTTCGTTAAGACCCTGATCAAAAGGCAGAATAAGGACTTCGTCGACCGACGATGGCAGGATATAAAGTCCCGTCCCCCTCTCATCGGATATCTTCTTCAGAACATCCTCACAGAGCATCAGCGAAGCCCCCTTGAGCATCTCATTGTTGGTGAGGACAAACATATTGCAGTTCTCCTCCCCGAACATGCTTCCCAGGTCCCTGATCATGTATCTGTCTGTTCTTCCGGTATTAGCCTTCGCGATATCAAACAACTCCTCTTCTGAGATATCATAGATATCGGTCAGGTCATTAGTGATGATCATGACCATCCTCCCAAAATCCGGATCAAAGATCCCGCACTCGCTGATACTGATATAGTAAACGATCGCAAGATCCAGAAACCTTCTGTGCGGTCTGCATGACAGATACACCTTGTTGAGCTCGTAATTGACCACACTCAGGTAGATATGGTCCTTCACAAACCCGAAGTCCATGAGCATGGTGGGATCGATGTTCTTGCCGATATCAGAATCGACCCTGATCCTGGCAATGTGCTTCAATACCGACTCAAGTTCCATCCCGTCCTCATAAAACTCGTAGAAATCGTTAAGGTAGATGTTGGGAGCGATATTGCATCCGTTCTTTTTGATCATGAGACCGTCAAGGTTCTTCTCGTTGTTCTTGAGCGTGGATACGATAGTAACTTCGCACTCCGAATACTCATCCGGAAGATAATCCAAGATATCGTCTCTGATCCTGTCTTTAAATTCTTCGTAGCTTAGCATAAGAGCCTCCTTTATCCTTGGTAGCTTGATGATAGCAACTTGAAGCGCCTTAAAAATCGACAATTAATCCGTTTCACCGACAATTGCTACGAAACCTTTTCGAAAAGCAATCGAGTAGGGGGAATTAAATCCCCCTCTCACACCACCGTACGTGCCGTTCGGCATACGGCGGTTCAACTTAACTTCAAAGCGTGGCGCTCATCGTAGTAATCA
>JAILNZ010000061.1 GCA_024691135.1 Clostridiales bacterium | reverse complement strand
GATCATCCTTGCCATTCTCGATATAGGTATTACTCATTCTAGATGTCGGAGCAAAAGTATAATCCTGACGGCGTGCACATCCTGTCGGTTTCATTCCCATTCGGCGGGAACCGAGCTCGTCTATAAGATAACCGACGCAGATACCGTCCTTGATGAGCTGAAGGTCTGATGATTCATTACCTTCATCATCGAAGTTATATGAACCCCACTCGCCCTGAAGTCTGGCATTATCCCTGGCTGATACGACAGGATTTGCGATCTGCTGTCCGAGCTTATCCGTAAAGTATGACGCCTTGATGCCTACTGAAGTAGCTTCAAGAGCGTGACCGCATGCTTCATGGAAGATAACTCCGCCAAAACCGTTGCCGATTACTACAGGCATCTTTCCTGAAGGGGCATATCCGCAGGTAGCCATCCTGATAGCCGACTCACAGCATTCAGTTGCTTTCTCGACAATAGGATAATTCTCTATGAAGCTATACCCGAGTCTTGATCCCGGACTTACGCTGCCGGTCTGTTTCTCGTCGCCGTTGGTCGCAACTACGGACAAAGAGATCCTGATCTTTTCGGATGTCTCGCCTACATTTACACCTCTGGTATTGACTATCCTGATCTTCCTTTCACCTGTTGCAAAAGTACCTGAAGTCTGCGTTATCATGGGGTCAAAGGAAGAAGCATGATCAAGGCCTTTTCGAAGAAAATCAACATAGTCCTTCTTCATTTTCGAAAAAGATGAGACGTCGATATAGCCCTGGTTATAATACTTGAGCTTATCCATGAGTTCCATCTTTGTGCCTTCTCCCGAACTTACAGCCAGCGAAGCCTCGGATGCGAGCCTGATCAGGGAATCAACATCAAAATCATTCGAAAAGACATAGACGGAATTGACGCCTGACATAACACGGATACCGATACCGCGGTCGATAGACGATCCTGCTTTTGTTACCCTGTTATTCAATATACTGACTGTACTTCTCTTGGTGTCTTCGATGAAGACTTCCGCAAAATCGGCCTTCTTCCCAAGTGCCGCTTCAAGGATCAATGAAATATTGCTGTCGCTTAACATATCTGTCCTCATTTCTTATTTATTCTAGTGCTGATTATATCATAAACGGTTTGCATAAATCGGACATTTAAAAAGCTGTTCCGGTCGGAACAGCTTTTAAGATCTAAATGAAAAGTATACCAATAAGTATCAGTAACGCTTGATCTTCCTCGAGGTATTCTTCTCGAATTCCTCTTTACGGAGAACTGTCTTCTTGATCTTCTTATAGTTGATCAATTTCTCGTTGACTTCGTCACAGACAGACTCCAGGAGCTTCAAAACGTCCTCGTCCTTGGGTTCAGGTCCAAGCTTGGCTTCAACTTCCTCCATATTCGGGAAGATGGTTGCAACGATTATAATGTCATTCTTGTGTTCGTCATGGACACCCGTTACTACGCTTTCCTGAACTACAGGATACTGTGCAAGGAGATACTCGATCTCCTCAGGGAATACATTCTTACCGTTCTTAGCGATAATGACGTTCTTCTTACGTCCTGTTATGATACAGAAACCGTCCTCGTCAATATAACCGAGATCTCCTGTATGGTAGAATCCCTCGTCATCAAGTGCTTCCCTGGTAGCTTCCTCGTTCTTATAATATCCGAGGAAAACATTATCACCTTTTCCTGCGAACTCACCGATACCGTCCTCATCAGGATTTAAGATCTTGATCTCACATCCCGGAAGCGGAAGACCTGCAGCATTGTTCTTATACTTACAGTCACGGTTCAAAGCAAGGATAGGAGCACATTCAGTAAGTCCGTAACCCTGGCATGAGAAGATGCCGATATCCTGGAAGAATTGTAGTATCTCAGGATTGATCGGGGCACCGCCGACGATCAAAAGCCTCATCCTGCCGCCGAATGTCTCGTGGATCTCCTTAAACAGCTTGCGCCTGAGATCGATTCCGACCTTACGGAGGCCGTTGGATATCTTACGGGCTGTATTGAACTTCTTAAGAAGCTTAGGATCTGCATTGAGCTTCTTCATGATAGCCTTATAGAACATCTCAGCCATGGCAGGAACCATAAGGATGCATGTAGGCTTACATTCTTTGATATTAGTCGTTATATAACGAAGTCCCTCGCATACGGCTACGGTTGAACCTCTGTAGACCTGACCTAAGAAGCCGCAGGTACATTCGTATGTATGATGCAAAGGAAGAACCGACATAAAAGTATCTTTGGGGTCGATATAAAGGAAAGAGAACATCGACATGAGATTCTTACATACATTCTTCTGACAGAGCATAACTGCCTTGGATTTGGCTGTTGTGCCTGAGGTAAAAAGAAGGATGGTCATTGCATCAGGATCGATAGTGGCGTCAAGGAATGTACGGTCACCGTTGTCGATAAGACCCTGACCTTTGCTGACAAGATCCCAGAAATATGAATACTTGGGATCATCAAGTTTATCCATGCAGATATAATGCTTAACGGAAGGAACCTTGCCGTAGATAGATTCAACTGCTTCAAGCTTGACCTTGGAAAAGACAAGTATCTCGACATCGGCTCTTTCAAGCATGCTCTCGATCTCATCGGCAGGCAATTCTTTATCAAGAGGAACAACGCAGCCGGTACCGTTAGTTACGGCAAGATATGAGACATACCACTCGTATCTGGTCTCACCAAGGATTGCTATTTTAGCGCCTTTTTCGACAAGTGACATAAAACCGGTGCCAAGAGCATCGATATCTCTGTCGTACTTTTCAGGCATTATCGGGACATACTCTCCGCCCTTCTGCTCTTTAACCAAAAAGCAAGGGTTTTCGGGATGATTTATAACTCTCTTTTTAATAAGTTCACGAAGATCTTTGATCTGGGTTACTTCATATAAAGGCTTGTCCTTCATAGAAAACCTCCTATAAGTGTATCTTTTATCACTATACCATAATGATTTGAAGTTCAAAACATTATGGTGCAATTGTCACAAAAAGTTTAATTCTTATATGGCTTTCACGACAAGAAAAGCATTCTGATCAGTTTACAGGCACATATCCCTGCTTATCAACAAGCTCCTGTCCTTCAGGAGATAAGATCCAATCGAAAAGGATCTTGGCAGGATCATCTTCTTTCTTATCCTTGGAGATAACAAGATAATACGGATTTATAAACGGATATTCGCCGCTCTTGATCGTCTCGGAGTTGGGATCTACTCCGTCAACCTTAAGGATCTTAAGACCTTCGGCATATTTCATATTATAGGCGTAATAGTATACCGTATATCCGATCGCATCGGCAGAACCGTCAAAGGATCTGACAAGCGTCGTTAATTCTTCCATTCCACCCGCAAAATAATCAATAGGAGCATCCATCATCTCAAGTCCGCTCATAACGAGCTTTTCCATCATGACCTGAGATCCGGCTTCATGATTTCTCTGGATAGGAACTATCTCGAGGTCATCTCCGCCGACTTCCTTCCAGTTTATTATCTCTCCCGTATATATCTTTTGGATCTGTTCGGTTGTAAGAGAATCAACCGGATTATTACTGTTTACGACAAAAACAAGCGCTTCGGAAGCAAAAGGTTCCATGATAAAATCATCACCGAGCAAAGCTATGGCTTCCTCGCTCGGTTGAGCGACTATAAGAAGATCGGCTGTTCCATCGATCAGATAATTGAAGGAAAGCGTTGTCTTATGAAATTCCATGCTCGCATCAGCATTTTCTGTGCTGATACCAAGAAGAACGGACTTAATAGCTACTGCCATTGGCTTTGTAGAAGTAGATCCGTCAAGGACAGGGAAATTTGTGTAAGTAAATTCAAAACCGGTCTGTTCTGTTTCTGTCGGTTCAGAAGACGGTTCTTCGCTGACGACAGTATCTGCCGCAACTACGGCAACCGATTCGGATGTGTCGTTTGTCTTATCATTACAGGCTGCAAACGAAAAGAGCATACCTGAAATTATCAATAAAGAAATGATCTTGGCTTTTTTCATATATAATCCTCCAAATATTAATCCGTCTCATACCAGTCTAAATTTATGGAATTGTATCTGAATATGATCACATCATCTGAATTGAACATGATCGACTTTTCATAGCCTACAACGACATTGTATTCATTATAACTGCAAGCAACTTGTATCCATCCGATATTTAAAGCCTCATCAGGATAATGATCGAGATTCTTATTAAGATAATCAATCATCCACTGTTCATCGGAAACATATTCATCATAATAGTAATCCGGCAGAGGTAAAGCATCGGTAAAATCAAACATATCCGTGTATAACTCAGACTTTTTGATCATCTTATAACCCAGATTTTCAACAGTTCCGCCATAAAACAGATCTTCCGTCTCCCAGAGTTCCTTATCGGAGATCGGGAATTCGCTTACCGGAACGGAAATATAACCAATCCTTGAACGGGCGTTTAAGTAAACAAGAACATATAAAGAATCAGAACCGTCTGAGATAACAGTTATACCGCCGCAATAAGGATCTACATCTTCAAATATCAGGTTAAGATCCTTATCATAAATGTTATAGACAAAATCATCATATACCAGAATCAGGTCATCGAAGATAATATCATAATCATTATAAGGGATATTTGATTCTTCTACATCGGTTTCCTCTTCAGGCCCGAAAACGACCTTGTCTCCGTTTTGATCATAACTTATCTTGATATCATTATCATAATCATAATAACTTATGTAATCGCCGTCAGCATAACAATAACCGTAATATTCTAATATGACCTCGGTTATCATCTCGCCCGTATTACCGTTAAAGAGTCTGTAAGAATACGAAGAATGATCATAGATCCAGATATTACCGTTATCATACACATTAACGATCTCATATCCCCACCAGTCGTTATCTCTCTTATCTACTGATATCTTATAGTTCATTGTATTGACGAGATTACAGTCACCGTCATATCGGAACACATCAACATGATCGTCGTAATCATCATAAAAATATACATATCCGTCATCTTTAAGAAGATAATCCTCATATATGCATCCTGAATATTTACTGCCGTCAAAACTTAAGATCCCGTATCTGTATTCATAAGGATAATAGTAAATATCGGGATCATCGGGTTCATCCATATCGAGCTCTACACCTGTATTTAAGATATAACAGTTTTCAAATACTTTAACACTTGCGAATTTAGGGTAACAGACTATCTCGCCTTTTTCATTTGCAAGACCATATATATCAGCTCCCCTAAACCCCAGATAAGGATATACAAATTTGTTGTTGCTGTTTGCAACATAATCAGCTCTGTAAACATTATCACTTATCGTATAACGGTTATCAGACTTAAAATCACTTACGCTTACTTCATAAGGAACAAATGAATCAAGATCCGTCTTAAGGACCACTTTGTGAGAATCAGCATCATCTTTATTATCCGGTTCATCAGTATCCTTATCTGACTTCTCGGTCTCCGTTATGCCAACAGAATCAAGTATCTCCTTGGAATCTTCGGAATCATCGGTATTTTTACGCATACAGGATGCAGAAAATGCAAGACATATGATAAGTATTGCCGCACAATATTTTCGCATTATCAAATACCTCCCCTATTTAAAAATCTGCATGAACGGTACAGACATGATCTTCCCTGTCTTTGCTTACGAGAGTATAACACAAAGACATAATAAGGGATATACCTATGACCACACTAAATATATCTATACAGAACTTTTCACAGCTTCAACACTGCACAGGTGGATCTTAGCACGGTTATCATTTTAAAGAATAGCTCTTTAATTCATTGCGCAGTTCTTTATAATCAGGGCAATATAATTCGACCAGATTCCAGAATGCAGGCTTATGATGCATATGTATAAGATGAGCATGTTCATGGACCAGAACATAGAAAAGCTGATCATCGTTAAGATATGCGCAATAAGCCGATATCGAGATCACTTTATCGGCCGAACATCTCCCCCAATATGACTTGCTGTAGGACACTTTATATTGTTCTGCACGAGGTCCCTCATAGTTTTCAAGGAGCTTTTCGCATCTGTTTAAAAGCCTGTTCTTAAAAGACGCGCTCCTTGAATCCGAAGGAAGCGTAACGGAGATCTTCTCTTCGACCTTATTAAGCCATTTCGCAAAGAGCGGAGATTTGAGATTCATGAATCTCTCGACTTCCGAAGGCGGTATCTTCGAATCAGCCTTGACGTTAAACTTCCTCTCAACAGGAGAAAAAGTAACCCTTATCCCTGCCTTATACCGCTCGTAATACTCAAGATCATACGAAAGACCGACCTCCGGAATAACATAAGTCATTACGGGGATCGGTGCTCTTTTTGATCTTTGTTGTTTATGCCCTCGCTTAAACACTGGCAAAACCCTTGGATACTGCAAGCTCGGCTCTTTCCTTTGCCTTGCCTCCCAATGCTATCTGTTCTTTTATGAAATCAGGGTGATCCTTAAGGAAGGATGCCATGTAATCAGAAGGATTATCAAGGAATTTCATTATAAGATCATATTGCTGCTTATTGATCGCTCCAAGCTCTATGGCCTCATCGAAAAGGCTCTTGTCGATACCTGCGAATGTCTCCATGGAAACTCCGAGTTCTTTAAGATTTGCTTCACCGTTCTGATGTCTGTTTATTACCGCGACCGTATTCGTGATCTCGCTTCCGAGACCTCTTATCGCAGGGATCCAGGCTCGGACATATGAAGAAGCTTCGGTAATAAGGTCTGCTATATGTATAGCCTTCTTTCCCTTAAGATCGACTTCGTTTGTACTCTTCGTGATCTCGAAGTTCTCGGTCGAATAAACTGTAGTTCCGTCCTTAAATATCGACAGATGAGGCTTAGCAAGGAAATATGAAGGAAGGATCGAGAAGAAGAAATCCCTTCTCTCACCGCCCGAGATATAATCAAAATCATATTCGGAAAGCTTTGCGGTAATAAGATCAGTGATCATCTTAAATGTCTCTGATTCTTCATAGATCTTAAGAAGATCAAGGAATATCCTCTTAGGAAAGGTGGTCTTGTCTTCTGCTATATATGTCTCGATCTTCTTAAGGATATCGTTCGCGGTCGCCTCATCTCTTATCAGAAAATGAGTATTGATATAGAATGGTCCCAAAGTACCTGATGTGTACCAGAAAGGAG
>JAILNZ010000130.1 GCA_024691135.1 Clostridiales bacterium | reverse complement strand
GTTGATGAGAGCATCATTACAATGGAGTCTTCCTTTGTAGATGACCTCAACGCTGACTCTCTTGCTATGGTTGAGCTTGTAATGGCTATGGAGCAGGAATTTGACATTTCCATTCCTGACGAAGTTGCTGAGAGAGTATCTACTGTCGGAGATGCAGTTGAGTACATCAAGGGTTTGACAGAGTAATTTGTAGCTTTTTGATAATTCAACAGGCTGAATGTGCATTACGGCGCATTCAGCTTTTTTATTACGGAGGGGATAATGAATACTTTCGCCGAATTTGAGAAAGATCTGGGATATGAATTTCATGACAAAGAGCTTTTAAAGCTGGCTTTTACGCACACGACTTATGTTTTCGAGCATAAGGGTCATCATTATGAATCCAATCAGAGACTGGAGTTCATAGGCGATGCCGTTTTAGACCTGGTCATAGGCCGTAAGCTCTACGAGCTTGCCCCGAAGGCGGATGAAGGTTACCTCTCAAAGACCAGAAGCCTTATAGTCTGTGAGAGATCCTTGGCTTCGGTTGCTCGAAAACTCAAGGTCGGCGATCATCTATTGCTCGGCAGGGGCGAGACGATGTACGGCGGATCGGATAAGGATTCCACGCTGGCTGATGTAGTCGAATCCGTTGTCGCAGCTATCTTCTTTGATTCGGGATTTGAGGAAGCCGAGAGGGTCATCCTGTCGATCCTTGGCGAGACAATTGAAGATGCGGTCAAGGGGAACATCTTTCTTGATTATAAGAGCAAACTTCTGGAACTTGCGCAGAACAAGGGTGAGCAGCATAATGTCGTTTTCGAGATAATTGGCGAGGAGGGACCTGCTCATGACAAGGTCTTTGAGGCGCAGGTCATGGCTGACGGCATAGTGCTTTCCAGAGCGTCCGGCAAGAGCAAGAAGGATGCGGAGCAAAACTGTGCAAAGATTGCCATTGAAGAGTACAAAAAGCTTTTCGGAAACAAAAAATAAGTATGGTATAATCATATAGTTATTTTTTATTAAAGGATGAGCGGATGTTTTTAAAGAAACTGGAGTTACAGGGCTTTAAGTCCTTTCCCGAATATACATTGATCGAGTTTGACAGGGGCATGACTGCTGTTGTCGGTCCTAACGGCAGCGGTAAGAGTAATGTCACCGATGCGGTCAGATGGGTATTGGGAGAGCAGAGCGTAAAGTCGCTCCGTGGCGGCAAGATGGAGGACGTTATCTTTAACGGAACCCAGTCCCGTAAGGCAATGAACTATGCCGAAGTCTCCATGACACTCGATAATTCCGATCATTATCTTAATTATGAATATGACGAGATCCAGATCACCAGAAGGCTCTACAGGTCCGGTGACAGTGAATATCAGATAAATCACGTTAATTGCAGGCTTAAGGATATTGTAGGCCTTTTCCTTGATACGGGTCTTGGTAAGGACGGGTATTCCATCGTCGGACAGGGCCGTGTCGACGAGATCTTGTCTCCTAAGTCAGAGGACAGGAGAAGAGTTCTTGAAGAGGCTTCCGGGATCGTTAAGTACAAGGTCCGTAAGGAAGAAGCTGAGCGTAAACTTGCTTCCACTGAACAAAATCTCATAAGGATAGACGATATTCTGGCTGAACTGGGAGAGAGGATCGAACCTCTCAAGGAACAGTCCGAGAAGGCTATTGCTTATCATAAGGCGTATGAGAGCCTTAAGACCCTTGATATCGCGCTTCTTGTACATAAGATCAAGACGGCTGATGAGGCCATGGGCGGTCAGGGTGACTACAGATTTAAGCTTGAAGACGATCTTCGTATTAACGAGGACCGCTATATGGCGATGCGTAATTCCAATACGGAGCTCATGAACAAGAAGGAGAAGCTCGAAGATCTCATTGAAGAGAAGCGTCAGGAGCTCTCCGATATCGATGAGGAGAAGTACAATATCGTCTCCGACAATAAAGTCGCCAATGTTCAGATGGAGCAGCTCAAGATAAAGTTCGATAATTATGAGAGCGAAGAGAAGTCCCTGAGCGATGACATCCAAAGGCTCACCGAAGAATATGAATCTAAGATCGACAGAGCGCAGAAGCTTCTGGATGAAGCCAATTCCGAGAAAAAGAGGTCAGAGGAACTCGCTAAGCAAAGGGATGAGCTCAATGAAGAGTTCAAAAAGTCAGCGAGCGCCCAGGATGATACCAGATCCAAGATCAGCGAGAGGACACAGGAACTCATCAACTATAAAGAGCAGATAAATACCTACGAGACAAAGATCTCGTCAATAGAGGAGAAGCTGTCGGAGCTTACTTCAAACAGGTTCTCTTATATCGCTCTCGAAAAGGAACTTAACGGCCAGCTCGAATCTTCCGACAAGTTCTTCAAGGAGATGATAGAGCAGGAAGGCAATGTCACTTCCGACATGAACGAGAGAGAGGTGAAGCTCGCCGACCTCAAGAAAAAGGACTCCGAGCTTTTGGCCAGATATGAGAAGAACAATCAGAGATCGCTTCAGATAATGAGCCGTATCAAGGCTCTGACCGATCTCGAGAACCGTAAGGAAGGATATCAGGAATCGGTTAAGAAGCTTCTCGAGTATGCCTCGTCCGATCCTTCGGCAAAAAGAAAGATAGTCGGAGTCTTAGGTGACCTCATATCCGTTGATAAGGAATATGAGACGGCAATTGAGATCGCGCTCGGAAACAGCATCCACAATATCGTTACCAAGACAGAAGATGATGCATCCGATCTCATTAAGGTCCTTAAGGAAAACAGGCTCGGCAGAGTCACTTTCCTCCCGATCGAAAACATCCGTTCGAGGGATCTCGAGCGTAATCAGATCGAGACGGCATCCGGCATGATCGGATATATCGGTATCGCATCCGAATTGACCGAACATGACAAAAAGCTTGATGATATAATATCCAATCTTCTCGGAAGGATCATCATATGTGATGAGATGGATAACGCCAGAAAGATCGCATCGAGGCTTAAGCATCAGGTCAGGATCATAACCTTGCAGGGTGATTCCATTAATCCCGGCGGATCTCTTACGGGCGGCTCTGTTCATAAGAATGCGACAGGTATCCTCGGCAGAGGACGTGAGATCGAGGAACTCCGTAAGGAATATGAAGACCTTGATAAGAAGTTGGCCGTCTCTGAAGCTGAGCGCCAGCAATTCGACGAAGAGATATTCGGTGTCAAAAGAGAGATGGAGCAGCTCGATGCACAGCTCAAGTATTTCAGCGTTGAGCGTGCCAAAGCTGAAACACAGTATACAAATCTCAAGGAGCGCCTTGATGTGCTCTCCAAGCAGATCAAGCTCACTGAGGAAAACATAGGCCTTATCTCCAAGGATAAGCTCAAGATGGCAGATGACCTCGAAGAAGCGAAGCTTGTTTTCGATGAGACGGAACAGGATCTTTCAGAACTTCGCGAAAACATCCTTCAGAGCGACTCCGAGTCCAAGTCTTATACCGAGAAGCTCGATAAGCTCCGTGACGATATCGCGGAGTCCGTATCAAAGACAGAGAGGCTTATTGCCGAGCGTAACGGCGAACTTCAGCTCGCTGATATCCTGAAGCGCGAGAAGAGTTCTTATGAGGAGAACCTGAACAGGAAAAAGCAGGATAAGGAAGAAGATCTTAAGCTCGTTGAAGAACTTAAGGAAAAGATCACAGGGTTCGGCGGTCTTCTGGCAAAGCTCGATGCCGATTCCGATTCCAAGCAGGCCGAGATCAAGGAGCTCTATGACAGAAGGAGCGAGCTTGAGAAGGATTCTGCATCATTTATCGATAAGCTGACTGATTGTCAGGATACGATCAACAGCATAAAGAACGAATTGACGCTCCTTACGGCCAAATATGAGCGTTATATCGAGGATATCGATATTTCCAAGAACAGGCTCTGGGAGGATTACGAGACAACTTATGACAATGTCAGGGAGTCTTGCCGGGAGATCAAGAACGTGACCGAAGCAAATCACGAGATCTCCAAGCTCAAGAACCGTATCAAGAATCTCGGACCTGTCAACCTTAATTCGATCGACGAATATAAGGAAGTATCTGAGAGATTCGAGTTCATGACAAATCAGAGAAATGATATCTTTGAAGCAAAGACCAATCTCGAGCAGGTTATATCTGACCTTCTTCAGGAAATGCAGTCTCAGTTCATCGAGCATTTCAATACGATAAATGAGAACTTCAAGACGGTATTTGAAGATCTCTTTAACGGCGGTACCGCAGAGATCTCACTCGACAGCGAAGATGTCCTTAACTGTAACATCGAGATCAAGGCTCAGCCTCCTGGAAAGAAGCTTCAGAGCCTTACGCTCCTGTCGGGCGGTGAGAAATGCCTTACGGCCATCGCGCTCCTGTTCGCGATACTTCAGCTCAGACCGTCGCCATTTGTCATTCTCGATGAGGTCGAGGCGGCTCTCGATGATGTTAATGTTAGCAGATTTACGGACTTTGTCCGCCGTTATTGTGCAAGATCGCAGTTTATCATCGTCACTCACCGTAAGGGTACGATGGAAGCATGTGACCGTATGTACGGCGTAACCATGCAGGAGAGAGGCATATCTAAGATCCTTTCAATGCGCATGGGAGATAACTAGAGGAGATAACTATGGGAATACTTGAGACATTCAAAAGAGGTCTGGAAAAGACCAGAAACTTCGTATCGACCGGTTTTACCAAGATCGCGGCCGGAGCAGGTCATTTTGACGAGGATCAGCTTGATGAACTCGAAGAGATCATGGTAAGAGCGGATTGCGGAGTAGGTGCGAGTACCGAGATAATCGAATATGTTAAAGAGAATATCAAAAAGACCGGTGATGACAGCAAGGAAGCTGTAATGGCATCTGTAAAAGAGAAGATGCTCGGGATACTTGGACCTAAGTCTCCTTTGGAACTCGAGGACGGTAAGCTCAACATCATCCTTATGATTGGCGTTAACGGTACCGGTAAGACTACAACTGCAGGTAAACTTTGCGAGAAGTACAAAAAGCAGGGTAAAAAGGTGATACTCGGAGCCGCTGATACTTTTCGCGCAGCTGCGATAGAACAGCTTAAAGTATGGGGCGAGAGGACTTCCACCACGGTAATCGCGCATGAGGCAGGCTCTGATCCCGCTTCCGTCTGCTATGATGCGATACATGCAGCCATAGCCCGTAAGGCTGATCTTCTTATCATCGATACGGCGGGAAGACTTCATAACAAGAAAAATCTCATGGATGAGCTGTCCAAGATAACCAGGATCATCGACCGCGAAGCGAAAGACGCCAATATCAGGTCGATGCTCATAATAGATGCCACGACCGGTCAAAATGCCGTCATTCAGGCCGAAGTATTCGGTGAGGCAGCCAATCTTGATTATATCGGTATTACCAAACTTGACGGAACAGCCAAGGGCGGAGTTGCCGTATCTGTCGCATATTCCTCACATAAGCCGATCGTTCTGGCTGGTCTCGGTGAGGGAGCAGATGACCTTGTTGATTTTGATCCCGAGATATTTGTGGATTCCCTTATAGGTTGATATTTCTGATTTCCCGGACGATTTAACGCAATTGTCATATCCTTATAGGCCTATTGTATTCTTGCAAATAAAAATAATTGATATAATCTATACATATTATGGAATATGGAGGCCTCATGTTAGATTCGATAGATCTGTCGATAATATTCGGCTCTGATTTTGTCGGAGTTCTGTTGTTGGTGATAATTCTATTCACCAGAGGCTGGAGTCTGCCTGCACGTAAGAAGGAGAGCAGGCTTCTTCTTTTTATCCTTATTGTATCGCTGATCAACTGTACCGGAGACATAATTGCCACCTTATGCGACGGAAGGCCCGGTCTTATCTGCTATTGGGTCGCGTTTTTCGTAAATACATATCTTTATCTTTATTATCTATTTATTGGTATCAGTATCATATATCTTGTCGTAAGGCACATCGAGAGAGAGGCTCCGAGATTTCAGTCGCTTTTGTTTATCGTCATCATAGTGATCGAGGCTTCGCTTCTGATAATCAATTTCTTTGAACCTGTAGTTTTCTATATGGATGAGGATAATGTCTATCACAGGGCCGAATTCTTCGGTGTATTCGTTTTGGCGGGACTACTTCTTATCTTCTACGGCTTTGTATTTTACTTTGTCTCGAAGGTCAAGAATCCTGCCTTGCGGTATTTCCCGGTCTGGCAGTTCCTGGTTCCGATCCTCGTCGGAGTATTCGTCCAGTCGTCCATCTACGGAGCGACTTTGCTTCCCTCATGCTTTACCATAGCCTTTGCAGCGCTTGTCATCTGTCTCCAGAATGAATGTATCTATATTGATAAACTTACAGGAGTATATAACAGATATGAATTAGAGAAGATCATGATGGTTCTTAACAGAAGGAGAAGCGAGAGGATCGCAGCTCTTATGCTCGACCTTAATGACTTCAAGTTTATCAATGACAATTATTCACATACCGAAGGAGATAATGCACTTATAGCTTTTGCAGATATCATGGTTGATGTCGTTAAGTCTGACGGTATAGTCATCCGTTTTGCCGGAGACGAGTTCCTGATCATTATGAGAAGGTTCAAGGACGTTGATATCAATGACTATAAAGAACGGATCCTGAAGGCTGTTGATGAATATAATAATGATTCGGGAAAGCCCTATAAACTGTCTGTTGCTGTAGGCGGTGCGATCTTCGAGTATAACGATGAGAGTGCATCCGAATTCATGGATAAGATAGATGCATTGATGTATAAAGACAAAGCAATATACTATAAAGAAAACGGCCACCGTTAAAGGTGACCGTTTATTATCATTTATCCTTAGCTCCATGAATAATCGCCGAACCAGAAACCGAATGCATCTTCAGAGAAGCAGTCTGTAATATCCTTACCGTCGAGTATTCCCGGAGTACCCGGTTCATAGGTGACTCTTACGACCCTTCCTTCCTCATCGAAAAAGTCAATGAACGTCTTTTCGTCTGATCCGCACGTACATATCTCTGAGTACGGCGGGATAGTAACTTCTTCTCCGGTCGAGGTATCGATACCTGAGATCTCTTCAATTGTATAGAGCATACCGATATCCTGTCTCGATATGTGATAATCATTGTTATACTCTACGATGCCTTCGTCGTTGATATGGGACTGATAATAACCCCAGTTAGTGCCGATAATAGAAAATGATACCGAGTTGATCATCATATCCGAATTGGCAAAATAATCAGGCCTTCCGTCGTACATGCCCCTGAATTCGATATCATCTCCGATTATCTCGAAAACATAAGTAGTATAAGGAAGATTATTATAATCCCACATTGTGTAATGGATATAGAGCTTTCCGTTCTTGATCACAAGATAAGGAGGGTTAGCGTCATCAACAACATCTACGGTCGGGAAATGAAGAACATTTCCGTTATATGATAAGACCATAGCTGTTTGACAGAATTCATAGAAATTATTATCTTTTCCTTCCGTATAGACCTCATAGTGCTCCATGATGCCGTCTTGATTCGTATCAAAATCAAGAGTATACGAATATAAGAAAGTATCTCCACTCAGATAATCCTCGAACTGAATACTTTTATTACAAATACTGTTACTCCAGTAATCTTTATTGATAATATCCTCATTACCCTTGTAAGGGATATTGATTATGGTTTCCTTATAATAATCACAAAGAGTAGTCCTCGGAAAGATAAGAGCGATACCTTCATATGTTAAGACAAAGTTGAGTTGGTTGGTCGTAAAGTACTCCTTCAGGATGTCTTCATAGTTGCTCCTCAGATCTTCAGGCGGGTTATTCTCGATCTCTTCGATCAAACAGTCATATAAGAGCTTATAGTTGGTACAAAGGGATTTGATATCGATCAATTCACCTGTCTGTGAATCAAAATTGTAAGCACTGGCTCCTGCTATAGGCATAGTTACGCTCATATCATTTAAAAGAGTGTAATTAAAGGAGAGGACCTGGGAATCTGATCTGTAGATATCCAAAGCGCGGATATCCATATACATATCATAACCGTATCCAGAATTAAGTGAATTCTCCGCTCCTTCAACATAGTTTTCAACTATACAATCAAGAAGTTCATTGTTGAATGTGTCTACGGATTCTTTAAGTTCGTCAAATCCGGAATCAGGACTTATATCGATAAGAGAAACATTATAGGAAGCCAGAGCCCATCCTCCTTTTTGCCATACCATACCTGTGATGTCGTCCATAACGATGTTTCCGTTATCTACAAATTGACTCATAGAGTTATAGTAAGATCTTATCGAGTAATCCAGAGCATAAGCCTGATCAGGATCGTTAGGATCAGGTGTTGGGATCGGCTTGTCGGAATTCTCCGGAAACCTTGAATTATAATCATGAGTCATTGAAGGTGCCGAGATTTCCGTAGGTTCTGTTTGATCACTCCAGTCAGTAACGTCAATATCTTCTTCGTCTTCATCTGTCTCTTTTAGTTCTGTTTTTTCTTTACCGGCTTTTTTTGTTTCTTCTGTCTTATCGGTATCTTTTAATGAACATCCGGTAAAACAAAAGATAATAGCGAAAGCCAATAAAAGTGATGTCAGCTTTTTCATTATTTATATCCTTTTATATAATCTTAGAGGTCAAAACAATCAAATATCGGTATACCGTTAAGTTCATAGTTACCGGTATCATAACTTACCTTGATGATATCGCCTGACTCGAGCTTAAAATATATGAATAAGGAATCATCGGTACCATAGATATTCATGAGTGTTCCTTGGTTCAAGAAGTACTCGCCCGCATTCTTAAAATCATCATCCATCAGATAACCCGTAATATTGGTCAATAATTCCACTTGCTCCATATACGGACTGAAAAGGATGATATCGCTGATATAGACAGGTATTCCGTAACTGTCTAATGAACATTCTATATATCCTTTTTCCGAAACAGGAACATTTGTCCTTACTTCAAGCCAGAAATGATTCGGATTATTCAGATCAACGACTTTTCCCGAAAACCAGCTGATCATAGAAACATAATCACCATTGATCTCATAGAATTCCGTGATACATGTATCGTCATCACATGTTTCTGCCATGAAGATATAGTATTTTCCGTCATTATTTACGAATACCGGTCTCAGGGAATAGCATTCGGCAGGGAAGGTATATTCGCTATAAGTTCCGTTGGTTTCATTGATGCTTACCGTAAAGGAAATATATTTGTAAGTATCGTCAACTTCGTATGTAATTCTTATAAGTTCGTCTTCACCGTCATTATCGGTATCTTCGTTGATCTCATATTTCCATTCTCCGAGATCTGTGTCATATATCTCGTCAAAGCTGCAGCAGTAACTGTCCGGCATATCTGCCCAATATCCTGTGTCGAAGATATCCGCATTCTCGGTATAAGGGAAGCTTACAGAAATAAGTCCGGATGCATAAGGACCGATCTCATATGGATTAAAGAATACCTCAATTCCTTTTTCGGTGATAATGAAGTTGAGGGGAATATCCTGAGTAAAATATTCATCGACATATTGCACATAGTTATCAAATAATGCATCAGAATAGTCACTTGCGAGCTTATCAAGAAGCCTCTGATGTAAAGCATCTATATCAGTAACGACATCATCCAACTTTATCTCAGTGCAGGAAACAGGATCAAGATTGATACCTAAGGAACCATACATACCGTGAGCTCCACCGGAATAAACGGAATCGGAATCATAATAGGAAAACACCTTTTTATCGGCTCTTACAACCTCGATATTGGAGCCGTAAAAATAGTTTGCATAGCCGCTCTGATCATTCTGTGCAGCATCCAGAAGGTCAGAATAGTATACCAGTATCTGATTTTTACGGTATTCCATTTCTTCCGCGATATAGTCGGAAAAATCAGGATAGTAGGTCGGATCCACCCATAAAAGATCAAGATCGAGGTAGCAAGTATATGCTTGATCAGCGCCTTCTTCAGAAGCGTTGAAACGGAAATAATTATTTGTCTTAAAGAAGATATATTCATCATCCTTAAGATCAACAATATCTATATCATTTGTCGGATCTGTCGGGTCGGTATCGGTCGGATAAGAAACCGGTTCGGAAGTCGGATCGGAAGATGTGACCGGTTCATCCGTTTCCATGATATCAGTCTCTTCCTTATCTTTTTTAGATCTGCTCTTCTTGCTCTCTTTTGTTGACAAAAGCCCGTCACAGCCTGCAATAGAGAAGATCAGCAGTGACGATA
>JAILNZ010000111.1 GCA_024691135.1 Clostridiales bacterium | reverse complement strand
TATCTATATGGTCAAGCTCCTTAAGGAAGAGCCTGAGATACTCTCTTTTTATCAGAACAAGTTCGAATACATAATGGTCGACGAGTATCAGGATACGAACAAGGCCCAGTATATGGCAGTTCAGCTCCTGAGCAGCGAGCACAGGAATATCTGCGTGGTGGGTGATGACGACCAGTCGATCTATTCGTTCCGCGGTGCAGACGTAAGGATGATCCTGAGTTTTGAGAAGGACTTCAGGGGTGCCAAGGTAGTCAAGCTCGAGCGTAATTACAGATCGACATCGACGATACTCGAGGCGGCAAACAAGGTCATCGCCAACAACAGGAGCAGGAAGGAAAAGAAGCTTAGAACGGAAGGCGGCAAGGGCGATCCCATAATCGTAATGAATTCCGATACCCAGCTTGTAGAGGCGATGTTTACCGCGGATACGATCTTAAAGCTCGTGAAGAGCGGCAAGTGCGGATATTCGGATATAGCAGTGCTCTACAGGATGAACGCACTGTCACGTTCGCTTGAATCCGCCTTAAGAGAGAGAGGCATTCCTTTCAAGGTCTATGGCGGAATGCGGTTCTACGACCGTAAGGAGATAAAGGACGTATTCGCTTATCTGAGGATAATCGCGGACGGCAAGGATAATCTGGCTTTTGAGAGGATCATCAATGTTCCGAAGAGAGGAATTGGCGATGCGACGGTAGATACCGTAAGAGAGATCGCGATGAAGGAGGGGACCGACTGCCTGACGGTCTGTAAGGATGCCTTCGATCATCCGGAACTTCAGAGAGCGGCATCAAGGCTCAACAATTTCTATGCCCTCATCGACATGATGAGAGAGGAACTGAAGAAGAATGAGAAGAGCTTCTCCGAATACATAGACTTTGTGGAGAACAGATCCGGAATAGTCGACGACATAATCGCTCAAAGGGAGAGCAAGGGCGAGCTCATAGACCGCGTGGAGAACTTAAAGGAACTCCTTACCGAAGCGATCGAATTCGAGAAGGCGAGAAGATCCGCAAGCTTCGACCGCGAGGCTCTTAAGAAGGACGAAGCCGATAATGACATAATAGGCATAGAGATCAGGAACGATCCTTATCTTGAAGACGAGACGAAGAATATCGATACGCTGGAAGGTCTTCTCAATGCCTATCTCGAGACGGCCGCTCTATATGCTTCGGGTGATGAGGATGACGGAAGCGACGACAATGTCAAGCTCATGACCATCCACAGCGCGAAGGGACTCGAGTTCAGCTCCGTATTCATCGTGGGTGCCGAGGAAGGGATATTCCCGAGCTACAAGTGCCTTTCCGCGGAGAGCGATCTTGAGGAAGAAAGAAGGCTCATGTACGTTGCGATAACGAGAGCCAAGAAGAACCTCTTTATTACGCTCACCAGGAACAGGATGTTGTTCGGACAGACGCAGTGCAATGCTCCTTCGAGATTTCTTAAGGAGATCCCTCCCGAGCTTTTGTATCTCATGGGCTCGAAAAGGGATATCAAGCCTTCTTCAACGCCAGCCGTAAGTCCGGTGAGGGCAGATTCGGCCAGGGCGATATCATCCGCGATCTCCGGAGCGTTCAAAAAACCAAAGCCGCCTGAGGGGCTTGCTCCTTCCGAATTGTCGGTCGGAATGAGAGTCGTTCACGGCAGATTTGGAGAAGGTACTATAATAAAAGCAGAACAGGTTGCAGGAGACTGCCTTGTAACGATAGATTTTGACGGAATGAAGAAGAACATGCTTGCAAAGTCGGCAGGGCTGAAAAAGGTGTAAGTACTGCCGCAAAAGGAGTTTACATGTCAGAAAACAGTTTGTTCGATATGTTCAGGGACGAATTCAGCGGAGTAAAGTTCGAGCCTCTCGTAATAAAGAACGAGAAGGATACGGGTTATATCAAGCTCCTGAGGGATGAGAGGGAGAAAAATCTCTCGCCGTTCGCGTTCAGGACTGCTGATACCAGAGGAAGGCAACTGCCCGAAGAGCCGTGCTTCATAAGGAGCGCCTATGAGCGTGACATGGGAAGGATAATCTTCTCGCAGTCGTTCCGGAGACTCCGCCATAAGACGCAGGTATTCTTCAATCCGCTCAACGACCATATCTGTTCCAGGATCGAACATGTCATCTATGTAAACTATATAGCCACTATCATCGGAAGAGCGCTTAATCTCAATACCGACCTCATTCAGGCGATCGCTATGGGCCATGACGTGGGACATGCCCCTTTCGGACATTCGGGAGAGAGAGTCCTTGACAGGTGTATGAGATCCGTCGATGAGAATGCCTTTTTCGAGCATGAGCAACAGAGCCTTCGTGTGCTCGATGTCCTTGAGGAGCATAATAAAGGGCAGTACGGATTGAATCTCTCTTTTGAGGTAAGGGACGGCATCGTGTCGCACTGCGGAGAGACATATGACGAGAGTTTTTTACGGCCGAAGCGGGACAAAAAGACGGAGTCGATCGTCAACAAAGGCAGGAAGGACCGGACGGCCCCGGCTACTCTCGAGGGCTGTGTCGTAAGATTTGCCGATAAGATCGCTTATGTCGGAAGAGATATGGAAGATGCGCTGAGGGCGGGATTCATCAATAATGATTATCTCCCGAGCGAGGTCAAGAACCGTCTCGGAAACACAAACGCGGAAGTCATCAATACTCTTGTGGGGGATATAATCCATAACTCCCTGGACAAGGACGAGATCAGGATGTCGGATGCGACATTCGATGCCATGAACGAATTTCTTAAAAGGAATGTCGAGCAGATATATCTGTCCAAGAAGATCATGACTTATGAGAAAACGGTAAATACTACAGTAGAGGCACTTTTCGAAGCGTATATGGAGGCCTGTGCCGACATTGAGAAGTCACTTAGGTCGTCATCCAAGGTCATCCGTGTTTTCGCGGAGTTCGTGAAAGAACACCCGGACAAGGACGCTTCTGACCTGAGGAAGGTAGCTGATTACATATCGGGTATGACAGATACGTTCTGTACCCAGTGCTTCGAGCAGCTCTTCAGGATCTAACGGAGGTAAATATGAACGGACAATACGGTTTTTTTGCCATGCTGGACCGCATGCAGTACATCAACAGATGGGGTCTCATGAGGAACAGCAGGACGGAGAATATCAAAGAGCACAGTTTTGACGTTGCGATAATCGCGCATGCGCTGACTCTTATCCATAACGATATCGGGGAGGGCATAGAGCTCGACCCTTACAAGGTACAGTCCTATGCCATCTATCATGACTGCACCGAGATAATTACCGGAGATCTGCCTACGCCGATCAAGTACAAGAATGAGATAATCAAATCAGCATATAAGGAAGTTGAGCAGGAAGCTGCGGAGACTTTGTCGGGACTTCTCCCTGATTTTATGCAGAACGAGTATCTCGAGCTCCTGTCACCTGAACAGAAGACAGAAGAAGGCGTAATGATCCACAGGCTCGTAAAGGCCGCAGACAGGATCTCCGCATATCTCAAGTGCGTGTCCGAGGAGAACTTCGGCAATAAGGAATTCGTGAGCGCGAAGGAAGAGATCGGAAAGAGCATTAAGTCCATCGGACTTCCTGAAGTTGATTACTTTATGGAGAAGTTCGTTCCGGCATACGGGATGACGCTTGACGAGATAAGTAAGTAAGAAGGAAAGATGAATTGAAGAAACATTACAGCATAGGTTACATGATAGCAGCGGCAGTCACGCTCTTCATCGCAGTTGCGGTGGCGGGTGCCTTTGCGCTCCTTTTTGACCCGGGATCGGAAGAGAAGATCGGGGATAAGGGAGAAAAGATCATTGAAAGAACGATAGAAGTCACGAACACGGGAGCTTCATCAGATGCGGTCATAAGGAATATCAGATCGGGAACGATGAGCCTCGGGGATTATGTCGCGACGTCATTTACGGGTTCTGTCTATCTTCTCGAGAGCAAGGATGATAAGGCATTTGCGGGTGATCTGTCATATGCTCTCTACGGTGATGATTCCGCGTCGGGCGATATGGAAGATGATCTTCGTGATTATTCCAGAAAATATGTAATAAATAAGTTTACCTCAAAGATAGATCAGGATTATGCACTGTCCGCAGGTCTTAAAGACAATAAGGGAAGCAGGATCAATTCCTGTGAGATAACAAAGCCGATGGACAGCGACAGCGGTTACACGATAGGCATAAGGCAGGTCGAAGGTCTCTGTGATATCGACGGCAAGGAAGTCCGTACCGACTTTTATGTCGACGGGATAATCTATCAGGCTACTATCAAATATGAGAGTGAAGACAGCGATAATTTCAAGGTGTCATGGGACACTTCGGGAGTATCGGAGGGACTTCACGACGTTAAGATACTTCTGAGGTCTTCCGACGGAAGAGGCTTTGTTGCCGCGGGCGGAAGCGTCATGATCCCGCATTGCTACCAGCTTACGAACAAGGGAGTCACAACAGGGTCGATCCTCGGAGCTGACAATGATGCATGGTATGCATTATTTGTAGGTGAAGGAGAAGACTGCTATGTCAACTTCCTCGAGATGAGCGATGATATCGCAGTAAGCCTCTATGACATCTACGGAAATCTCATAGGTTCCAACGATATGAAGGAATCGGAATATGAGACCTTGAGAGGAGTAAGCCAGGATATTCCGGCTATCGAGGAGGATACCGGAATAGACGGCCTCACGAGTGTTTATTATGTCCTGGTCAGCAGGGCACCCGAGGAAGATCAGACGGTTCAGGATAATATGACAGGGATAAGCTACACGATGGTAATGTCTCCGAACGTTGTCAGATATGACGGGCAGTATTATGCGGTGCCTGATAATATGCTGCAGTTACCGTATGCCATCCCGATAAGCGGCAAGGATACTGACGTGGTCGATAAAGAGATCACCCTCGTCGATATGGCCGGAAATACGATCACAAAGACGGCGGGAGAAGTAACATTCCTTCCGTTGAACGGTTTTTTAAATGAGTTCAAGGTTAACGAATTCGGAACGGAAGATCAGATAGACATGTGTCCGGTATTTAACAGCACCGACCAGTTCTACGGTTTCTACTGTAACGGAAATCCGGGGACCATCTCCATAGATGCCGTACCGCTCGAAGGCTATGCCGCGAGTATCAATATAATGGCAACTTCCTCGATCGGAACGACGGAAGTGGGATTAGGTCAGAGCATTGCTCTTGTTCCGGGCGAAAATACGATCGAGGTCCAGGTCAGATCCTTCATGGGATATACGAGGACATATACCCTCTATATTCTTGACGGTGAAGATAAGGACGGTTTTTATTCCGCGACCCTCACCAGATTCCCGAAGTCCTACTACAGCGGACTTTGGCTCCTGCACAGCATGCATCCGGGATATGTTTTCGAGGCGTATGATACGGGACTTGATTATTACACGGTGCTCGATAATGAGGACAATGCCGACAGGAGTCTCGCGAGTGAGTATTCGCATCCCGGCTGGGTCGTAAGTTCGAGTCCGGTCTATGACGGAGGCGGATGGAAGACCGCGAAGTACGATGTCGTCAATTACTTCCTCGACCCGAGGAATTTCCTTAATCCGAAGGACGTATTCTCGTTCGAGAAGCTGTCATTCGATCCGTCCGCGCAGACGGTAGAGGGCGTGAGGGCAATGATCAAGGGAAGCTTCATGGATACGGATTCCCCTGACTATGCGTCGATCATCTACGATGCCGGAAAGAACGCCAACGTATCGCCTTATTTCCTCGCGAGCCGAATCCTCCAGGAGATGGGCTATGACGGCCAGTCGCTCCTTTGCCAGGGCACTTTGCCGGGATATGAGGGTTATTACAATTTCTATAACATAGGCTCCACCCCGGACCCGAATGTCGCGAACGGCGCTCTCATCAACGGTGCCAAATACGCGATGTGGGGCAAGGACCCCGATGCCCAGGAGCTGACGGATGAGGAGAGGGAACTTCTTCTTCCGTGGGACAACGTCGAGGACGCGATAGCAGGCGGTGCGCTCTGGATCGCTTCGAGATACACGACCTGCGGCCAGGATACGCTCTATTTCCAGAAGTTCGATATCATCGACAACGACGACGGGCTTTATCTGCACCAGTATGCACAGAACATCTCGATGGCTTATTCGGAGGGGCACAGATACTTCGACAGTTACGCTTCGATCGGCATGCTGGACCAGTCTTTCGTATTTGTGATCCCGGTATATCAGAACATGCCTTCCGAGTACGGCTATCTGCCTGATCCGTGATTTGCCCCAAACGCCCTTTGCGTTTATAATTGTTTTTGTATTCGAAAACAAAGACAGGCAGGTA
>JAILNZ010000091.1 GCA_024691135.1 Clostridiales bacterium | reverse complement strand
CGATTATCTTAAGGTCATACTTCATGGCAACTTCGAACAGCTCGTCGATATCCTCCTCGGCTATAGCAAACTTCGTCTTCTTGCCTGCCGTGACGACCTTGTCATGATGACCTGCACCGATGCCGGGATTGATCCTTACGGCACATCTTGAACCCGGGAACAGTTCACCGAATCTTCTGAGCTGATCGATGGAATCAAGGCTCGTTATGATATTGTTCTCATGTGCAAAGGTCAACTCTTCCGAACTGACATTGTTAGGAACGAAGAATATCCTCTCCGGCGGGAAACCTGCCAGAAGAAGTATCCTCATCTCATTTACCGACATTGCATCCGCATTAAGACCTTCCTCAAGCGCGATCTTAAGGATCGTAAGATTGGAATTGGACTTGATCGAATAGTTGGCCGTATATGGATATTTCCTGATAAGTCCCTCAACCTTCTTCATCTGTGCTCTCATGACAGATTCGTTATAAACATATAAGGGAGTGCCGTATTCCTTTACCAGGTCCTCAGGCTTATTCCCCCTGAAAAAATCGATAGTGTTAATATATGACTCCATAAGTACCTCCATACCTACATGATTATATAACAATACCTACGAGTTTCATAAGGTATTTTGCGTTAGAAATATTTGATATTCCGTCCTTCAGCTTATAATCAAAACTTATACCCTCATCATCATACTTTTCGGAAAAATGATAATAGCAGACATTACCGAGCTCCTTTTGGGCCTCATCGCAAAGAGCATAGTCATGAGTAGTCATAAGACCGATTATCTTATCGGAAGAAAGTATCTTAAGTACCGTCATCGCACCTGAAGTCCTGTCGGCGGAATTTGTTCCCCTGAATATCTCGTCAATAAGGAAGAGCATCGGCTTTCCCTGTCTTCCCGCTTCTACGATTGCAGATATCCTGACGAGTTCGGCCTTAAATGTACTCATCTCTTCTTTCATGCTGTCAACGATCCTCATGGATGAAGTGATCCTCATTCTGCCGAGCTTAAGGCTCTTTCCGGGAACCCTGGCACCGATATAAGACAGGATGGCATTAACTCCGACAGTTCTTATGAGAGTTGTCTTTCCGGACATATTAGAACCTGTGATCAATGCTATCTTTGAATCGATGACGATCGAATTAGAGACTGCCTTCTGAGGATCAAGGAGAGGATGAACGATATCTTCGCCCTTGAAATAGGCGTTCTCAGGAGAATCAAGCGGAGCATCAACAAACTCCGGGACAGCACTTTCCTTTGATATGATCTCAACTACGGAAGCAGACATAAGAGCTTCGATCTTGCCGAGATTATCGAGGTTCCCTTCCAGAGAAGGACCGTATTTTTCTGCCCATGCCACAAATCTGTCGGCACAGAGCGTATCAAACAGGAAAAGTGCGTTAAATACGAGAGCCAGAAGCGGCTGGGAACGCAAACGGCACAGCGAACAGGCCTTACTCAGGGAAATGAGGCCCTCAGAAACTTTGCCTCCGGTCTTTACGTCCTTAAGAAGATCTTTTGTATATTGCTCTTTGATATCTTCCTTTTCGAGCATGTCATAGAGCGTATAAAGAGCTCTCGTCTGTCTCGTGATGCCGTCGACGGCGTCAAAGCACTCCTTGTATCTTGATGTCAGGACAAAGGACACGATAAGATTGATGATCGCGATACCAAGGATCGAAGCACCCGCGAGTTTGAGCGAGACGAAGGCAAGACCTATCGGTATCAGCCAGAGAAGCAGGAATAATAAAGCGATGATCCTTCCCTTTTTCGAAAAGGATATCTTCTTGTCTGAAGCAAGTGAGATAAGGGCTGCCGGGACCTTATCAAGTTTACCGAGCCTCGAGGAGGCCTGATAAAGCTCAAGGAAATCTATCTTATCACTGAATTCGGATACGGCTTTCTGCCTTTTCAGAATCTCGTCATTGCTCCTGTCAGAAACATGCGCAAAAAGGAGTTCATCCTTAAATGCCCTTCTTCCGAAAATGTTATCCGAGATATTATAGAGTGCAAAAAGCGACGAATCGCCGAAAATGTCGAGATCCACGCAATAATCGTGATCTGTAACGGTAAACTCGGAACCCTTGTCCTTAAGTTTGTCAAATCGGCCTTCCACCCTTGCGATGTACTCATCATTTACGTCATATACGGCTCTTTTAAGCTTAAGATCCCTGTTGACCTTATTGTGCTTGATGCAAAAGAAGACAAATAATGCCAGTAAAACCGCAGCAAGAGAAATGAACAATAACTGCATCTCAAGAACGACAGCAAGGACCACCATGACCGCCGTCAGTAAAAACAAAGCAAGACGAACCAGGCTAAAAAGTCCGTTCGTCTTCTCCAATCTGTTAACCGATTCCTTTAATTCCGCCTGTCGTCTTACGAAATACTCTTTTTCATATCGCATTTAGCCGATTCCTTTTCCAGATCACTATTTATTGGCGGTCTTCTTCTTGGAAGTGCTCTTACCTGCGGTACTCTTGGCTGAAGCAGTTCTTTTTGTAGTACTCTTTCCGGAAGAGGTATTTTTCGAAGCCGTCGTCGAAGCAGAAGTCTTAGAAGAAGTTTTTGCCTTAGGCTTCGGCTTCGTATCTTCTTCCTTAGTTAAAGACTTGGAGACCACGTCAGTTCTCGGTCTTCTCTTCGGAACGACATAATCGAGTACTTCTCCGATACTGTCATGGATCGTCAAGAGTGCCTGAAGGTCCAAATGCGTAGAACTCTTATTTATGATAACGACTCTGTCGTGCTTTAAGAACTGTACGAAAGTAGCTGCAGGATATACCGTCAGGGATGTACCGCCGATGATCAGAAGATCCGCTTTTTTGATCGCCCTGATCGCTGCATCAACCTTGTCATGTTCAAGATTCTCTTCGTAGAGAGTTACTGCAGGTCTTACGATACCGCCGCACTTAGTGCAGTGCGGGACACCTGTCGTACCGAGTATAAAATCAAGCTTATACTTTTTACCGCAGTCAATGCAGTAATTCCTGTGAACGGAACCGTGAAGTTCGATCGTATTCTTACTTCCTGCCATCTGATGAAGACAGTCAATATTCTGGGTAATGGTAGCCTTGAGCTTACCGTGACGTTCGAGCCTTACAAGAGCCTTATGAGCCTTATTGGGCTTTGCATTAGGATAGCAGAGCTTTTTCCTGTAGAAATCATAGAATTCTTCCGGATGCTCTACGAAAAACGAATGCGAGACAACATCGACGGCACGGTAATTAAATCCCGTCTCCTGATTGAAGATACCTTCTCCGCTTCTGAAATCAGGAATACCGCTCTCTGTCGAGACACCTGCTCCGCCCAAAAAAACAATATTATCAGACTCGGCTATCAATTGCTTGAGCCGGTCTAATTTCTTTTGCTTTGCGCCGTCATAGCGGTCTTGTCTTGTCTCCAAAATCTACCTCTTATTAATCCAAATGCAGACTGTGAGCAGTAAAGTCATCGAGCTCCATGCCGGCAGAACCGAACATTTCCTTACCGAGAACTCTCTTCTCATCTCTTTCCTTCTCAACGATCGCGCTCAAAGCTTTTCTTACACGATCAGAATTCTTAACATTCTTAAGTTCGATAACAGGAGCAGTCTGATCGGCTGTGTTAAGGAAAATGCTTCCGACACCGAAGATCTTCTGACCCAATGTACGTCTGAAAGTAACATCGAGAACACGGTAAAGAAGGATCTCATCCTCCGTAGTATTGAAAAGACCTTTGCGTATATACAAACGGTTGTT
>JAILNZ010000085.1 GCA_024691135.1 Clostridiales bacterium | reverse complement strand
GAGGCTTAAGTTTCCCCGATGTCTCAATGCTCGAACCCATATCTGAAGTTCTCGATGTCTCCATTATGGAGATCCTGGCAGGGGAAAAACAGGACGGGAACGAGACTATATCCCGTGAAGAAGCATTGAAGCTCATTAATGATTCCGTCGAATTGAGTGACGAAGAGATACGGCATAAGAGGGAAAGGAGCAGATTTGTCATCATCATCCTGATTGTCATATCGCTGCTTCTGATATCACTGACGCTTAATGTCATAAGTTTAACAAGATAAGGAGAACTGCAAGTGGATTTTACGATTGTATTTTATATCAGTTTAGCTATATTGCTTCTCATCCTGCTTGTTAAGGTTTCCCGCAGGCCGGCGTCGGACGAAGGATCATTCTTCGACAGGGTCTTGTGCAAGGAATTCCAGGGATTTCTGGCTGTCTTTATCATCTTCCATCAGACTGTCATTACGTTCGAGCATTTTCAGGCAGATATTCCGAGTGAAGAGATACTGCCGTTCTTTAATTACTACTATTACGGTATCCTGGCGGTCGCATTTTTCTTCTTCAGTTCCGGATTCGGTCTTTTGAAGAGAAGGATGACGGATGAATCCTACATGAAGGGCTTCATGAGAAGAAGGATATTTACCGTCCTTGTTCCGTTCTTTATCTGCAATTATATCTATCTTACGGATGCACTCATAAATAACATCATGTCAGGCGGGCACTTCCATTCGGCCGAAGTCATCTGCAGCTTTTTCGGAGTGTTCCTCATCAATAATCAGATGTGGTTCGCAGTTGAGATCATGATCCTTTATCTGTTATTCAGGATCGTTTTCGCGAAGATAAAAAAGCCGGTTTACGGCATCCTGATCATGACAGGTACTGTTCTTGTCATGGTCGTCATCGGTCTTCTGGCCGGACACTCCGATTACGCGATAATGTCTTACTGGTTCAAGGGAGAGTGGTGGTACAACACGATACTCATGTTCCCTCTCGGCATGCTCTATGCCTATAAGGAGGAACGCCTGAATAAGATATTCAAGGCAGCATTTTTGCCGCTTCTCATCGCATCTTCAATACTGTTTGTTATCTTTGATTATATTCACCGCGGCCTCATCGGCAGATCGATCTACTGGACGGAGACATTCGATTCGCCGAATCCTCTTTTGGATAAGCTTCTCGGACTGAGCGTAGAGACGGTATTTGAGATCATATTCCTGATCCTTGTTCTGACCGTTATGTCACGCGTCAAGTTCGGAAATCCGGTCCTCAAGTTCTTCGGAAAGATATCTCTTGAGATGATCATGCTCAATTACCTGTTCTGCTCAAAGTTGTTCTTCCTTTATACGAGGTACGGGATATATGTATATGTGGCGGCAGTATTCGCGGGAACCGTCTTAAGCGCCGCAGCCGTATACTTCATTAAGAACATAGTACTCGAGAGAAGGACGAGGCTGTTCGACGGCAAAGTGAACTGATTTTTATAAAACAATACAGCCGCGGGGATATTTGAGATCAACGCGGCTGTATCTTAGAGGTTCGGAAAAAAGAAATTATCTTGTCTTAATAACGGCTTCCTTAATGCATTCATATAATTCGACTCCTACGGCCGTTACCGCAAAGATGGCAACCGCGCCGTATCTGCCGAAGAAGGAACTGTTATTGGTTATGAGGAAGATCATCATCGTAAAGATATGCATGATGTAGATACCGAGGGATGACCTTCTTCCCAGTTTCTCCGCATATGTTCCCATTCCGAACTCAGGGAACTTCAGGCAAAGGAGTACGAGGACTATCGTAAGCACCTCACAGCCTACAAACGGGACCTCAACGCCCCTCTTATACGTATTCAGCTCGAAAATGGCAGCTGCGCTTGCCAGGATCGAAAGGACGATGAGTATGACGGAGATGAACTTGATACTTAAGATATTCTTTTCGAAACGTCTTATGAGCATGCCCGTCAAAGGATATGAGAGACCGACTAAAATGGCGTTCCTGAGCTGGTAAGGCTCTCCGACATTGAGGTGCGACAGTATGACATATGCCGCGATGAGCAAAGGACCCGCGAAGACCGCGTATTTTACGACCTTCAGCTTGTTCAGGATAAGAAGGATGATAAGTGCATAAAGAAGCGATCCGAGGAACCACAGATGTTCTGAGAACGGTGAGAAGTTATAAAGAACGAAGTCCAGGATCTTTTTCGATGTGAAGTAAGGCTTCATATCGATCCTTCCCATGGATATCAGGTCTCCTATGGCTGTCACTACTCCGTAGAAGAGATTTGCACCGACAAAGAATATGAGCATCCTCTTGGTCTGCTTAAGTAGTCTCTTCATCATCTCCTTCGAGTCATCCCTGTAGAGCATATAGCCGCAGATCACGAGGAAGAAAGGAACTGCCGTCTTACCGAAAGTGAAAAAGACATTTCCTGCCTTGCCGTCAAACGGCCAGTGGATGGTAACTACCAGGAACGCCATGATGATCCTCATGACATCGATGGAATGGTTGCGTGATGTATTGAGATCCTCCTGGCCTTTGAGCTTGCCTGTGATAAGGGAGATGATATACTTGTCCGTTCCGCTTATTATCGTAGCTGCGCCTATTGCCATCAGGATGGTAAGGATAATGTACATGGACGGGGATGTTACTCTGAATATGGTGCCGTCCTTAAGTCCTGTAAGGAAGAGATTATGTATGAGATAAAGTTCCAGCGATATGGCCCTCAGGAATTTAAGTACAGGGTTTCCGAATCTGACTTTGAGCATGATAAGAATCACGAAGGTGACAAAGCAGATGATGAACGGAAGCTGGAAGACAAGACAGCGGAGCTTATCCTTATATGCAGGATCTACGCCCGGGATCTCACTCCAGTAGGAATATGTATGAAGAGCGTATATCGTCTGCTTATAAAAGAGCACCGTAAGAACTCCGAAGACAGGGACAAGAACGATATAAGCCTTGCGCGCGATCTTTGTAAGAAGCTCCGAATGCTTGGATACGATGATTCCTATGATGAAGAGGAAGGTCGAGTTGAACCACCACTCACCCATGAACCAGTAGCTGCATGAGAAATCCTCGCCGTGGCACAGGTAAAGGCTTCCTGCCATCATAAGAAGCACGAAGATGCCCATGACGACAGTTGCTATCGTGCGGTTCTTTATGAGTCTGTAGATGATAAAGAAGGCAAGGTAGAGGATGGCGATCTCAACGATATACCACATGTGGGTGTTGATGAGAGACCAGCCGCTTAAGATAGAAAGAAGTTCCAAAGGCTTATATTTTGCTCCGCAGATACAGGAAGCTACGGTAAATACGGCGATACATGAATAGAAAGGAATAAGTATCGTAATAAGCCTCTTTTTGAGGAAACCTTTGAGGTAGTTCTCCTTGGTCTTAAGACTGGTATAAAGACCGTAGCCCGAGAAGAAGAAGAATATACCGACGAAGATCACTCCGCATTCTGACAGGAACTCAAAAGGTCCCGCCCGATCCAGCAGATCCTGAGACAGATGGTGAAGGATGATCGCTACTGCGGCAAAGCCCTGTATGGCCTTGGATGTATCAAGACCCAGAGGCTTTTCCTGCCATTCGTGTCTTTTCGAGACCTTGGCGCCTGCGATAAGGATCGCTATAAGGAGCGCGGCAAGAAGCCACAGAGGAAATTCAAACCCCGTAAAGCTCTTGAAAAAGCTGGTGCTTCCCGTGGAGCCTGAAGATCCTCCCGGGGAAGCGGGAGTTGCCGACAAAGTGTATGGATCAGCTTCAAAAGGAATAGTCTCTCCGCTGTATTTGATAGTTCCTTCTATATACTCAGCCGTATAATCGAGGAAATCGAGATCATCTTCGGAAAAAAGATCAGTTCCATCTGTGGCAGTGGTATCTACCAGGAATATAAGGAATTGGTGAATCCTTCCCGAGGATGTCAGGATCGTATACTGGTAACCCCGCATCACATAATCTCCGGTTACCTGATAAGACAGCTTAAAGACAGGCAGGTCGCCCGTATCGGCCAGACCTGAGCCATAGATCTCGTTGCTGTCGATATTATCCATCGGATCGAATGTACGCCAGGGCTCTTCGATAAATGACTTTGCAGATGTATCTGAAGGAGCTTCGGCCTCCAACTCCATGATAATGAAGAACGGGTTATCCATACCCGTAAGAGAACTGTGAGGAGCCTGAAATTCAATTCCCCAATAATCATAGGTCTTCTGAACGTCACTGATGGTCATTCCCTCTTGATTCAGCAAGGGATCGTCATCGTCCATGCCGATCCACAAGGCCTCCTCGTATTCAGGCGGCAAGGTGAATGTCAGTCCGTCGGGCATGGTATAAGTCTTTCCTTCTTCGTCTGCCGATACGGCAAATGAGAAGGAGGCGACCATGAGCATGGCGGTCAGAAAAATGCATAAGAGCTTTCGAAGTCTCATAAGTATCCTCCTTGAGATTTTGATAAGTCTAATCTAGCAATATATAAGTATTGTTACAATCGACCGTTGGTAGAATGCCCTGTTTTCAGGTGTTTCCGGTTTCCTTCCGAGACTTCTTTCCGAAAAGAATAACTCCTTCAGGCTGAAGGAGTTATTTATATACCATATATATAAGACAAGTGATGATCCGGCTCTAGTCCGGGAAAAAGACGTCAGTCTGTTCGCGGAAATCCGGAATGGGCCTGAGTCCTTCGCCGAGCCATGCCTTGTGATAATGCTCACGGCGGTATTCCTCAGGCGTGAGACCGGTCTGCTTCTTGAAGACCTGGATGAAATGGCTCTGTGATGAGAAGCCCAGGTAGTTCGCGATATCGAGGGAAGACTCGTTCAGATAGCGGAGCATCTTCGTCGCTATCTTGATCTTCTCGTCGCGGATATACTGGCTTATGGAGACATTCATCTCCTGCTTGAAGAGCTTGGAAAGATAGCTCGGGTTCAAGCTGAGGGCGCTCGCGATCGATTCGATGGAGAGATTCTCCTGGATGTGCTCCCTTATGTATTCGATGGAAGCAACGATGTGCTTGCTGATACCGACCTTCTGCTTCTCGTACTTCATCTTGCGGCAGTAATATTCGGCCATGTCACGGTGAAGCGCGATGATCTCGTCTACGGAAGTGCAGTTGTCGATCATGCGGATAAAGATATCGCTTATCGTGTAGCTGACCGTTACGTCAAGGCCCGCCTGAATACAGAATCGGCTCAGGAGAGCTGCCGTGATGATGGAGTGATAGCGCTGGTTTACGACCGGATCGGTACTTAATGTGCTTCCCTTGAGCTTCAGCGCCGTCGGATGATGATAGAGACGCTCAAGCGCCTTGGTATCGCCGCTTGAGACGATATCGTAGAAGATCATCTCGCGCCTGAATGCGTCAAAACTGCCCCACTCATCGTGGTTCTCGCGTTCCCTGTTCTGAAGTAGCAGACGTTGTAGTTCTTTGTCGATGTTAATCATGGGACGACCTCCCTTCGAAGAGGTTAGGTTAATCTATGATCCTGATCTCCTTGATCACAGGACGGTCTTCCTCTGCAACGGAACCGTTATCGCCGTCATTAGGGGTATTCTCACAGATCTGGTTAACGATCTCCATACCCTCTGTTACATGGCCGAAAGCGGCGTAGCTGCCGTCGAGGTACGTGGAATCCTTGTGAACGATGAAGAACTGCGATGAAGCGCCGTTCGGATCGTCAGGCCTTGCCATCGAGATAACACCTGCCACATGGGAGATGTTGTTCG
Organism: Clostridiales bacterium; assembly: GCA_024691135.1. Lineage (GTDB taxonomy): Bacteria > Bacillota > Clostridia > Saccharofermentanales > Saccharofermentanaceae > Saccharofermentans. The sequence goes on along the minus strand of JAILNZ010000085.1, from coordinate 13,456 downwards.
TGTAGCCGTTGGCAGAGAACTCACCGTAGATGGTCTGGAGCTGCTTCTGCTCTTCTTCCGTCTCGGCGCGGCCGCCCTGCATCATGAATCCGTTGATGATCCTGAAGAAGGTCTTGCCGTTATAGAAGCCTGCGTTGGCAAGTTCAACAAAGTTGGATACGGAGATAGGAGCGACATCGGCATCGAGTTCGAGCTTGATCGTACCGTAGCCTTCGATCTCTATCTCGGCGTGATGAAGACCCTTAAGCTGCTCCTTACCCGTGTTGATGTAACGTGTTGATGTGTACTTGAAACATCCCGAAAATGCGATGATCATCGCGACCATAAGGAGCAGGGAGATTGATCTTTTAATCTTATTCATTGCTGTATACCTCTGAAATTAATACAATCATTATAATAAAAATATCTAAAAAAATACATACGAAGGGGTCTTGTGGAAGATTTTTTTGTTTTGGTGTAATATTGTCCTGTTATTTGAACGAACGGAGAAAACATGAGAAGTTTTGAAGTCAGTAAAGATCAGGCCGGCAAGCATGTCATAAGGGCGGCGATACTGGAATTCCCGGTTTTGACCGCGGGGCAGCTCCAGAAGGCACTGAAGCATAAGGACATCAGGATAGACGGCAAAAAGGTGTCGTCCGATGTCGTTGTGGAGCTTGGCCAGAAGGTCGAAGTGTGGCTTCCGGACGGTGTTTTCGAGAAGGAAGAGAAGAAGGCTGCTCCCATAAAGGATGCGTATAAGATAGTGGCGGAGACGGATGATCTTCTGATCGTCAATAAGAGCCAGGGGATACCGGTCCACGGCGGCAAGGGTGTCGGGAAGGAAAACCTCATCGACATCGTGAGGAAGGACACAAGGAATCCTAATATGGACCTGTGCCACAGGATCGACATGAATACCGGCGGCATCGTCATGATGGCGAAGAACAAGGCGGCGCTGGAAGATGCGATCACGCTCTTTAAGGATGATCTTCTGATCAAGAGATACAGGTGCCTCGTACTGGGCGTGCCTGACGAGGGAGAGACCGTGATCTGCGAGGATGACGCCATCATGAAGGAAGTAAGCGCTTTCCTCGAGAAGGCGGGATCAGGCGTTTACGTGCATGATCTTAAGCAGGAGGGCGATCTTCCCATTACCTCGAGATACAGGGTCATGAACGTATATAAGGGAAAAGGCCCGGACGGATCTGATGTGGCGGATATCGAGGTCGAGCTCGTGACGGGCAGGATGCATCAGATCAGGGCGCAGTTCGCGCATATGGGGTATCCTATAGTGGGCGACGGCAATTACGGAAGGAACAAGGTCAATACTTTCTTCAGGTCGCGTGAGGGCGGAAAGGTCAGATACCAGCAACTTTTCGCGACGACGCTGCTTTTGAGGAAGATACCGAGGAATAACAGGCACTTTGCTCTTTCCGGCAGGCGGTTCCAGATCGAACCCAGGTATGACGTTAAGCTTTGACGGGGGAAAACATGGCAGATAACAGACCAATCGGAGTATTTGATTCGGGTATAGGCGGACTTACGGTATTACGGGAGATCTGGGAGGAGCTCCCGAACGAGAGTACCATATATTTCGGTGATAACGGAAGGGCACCGTACGGCACGAAGTCGCACGATACCATCGTTAAATATGCTCTCCAGGACCTGAAGTTCCTGGAAAGCCGCGATGTCAAGCTTGTTGTCATCGCGTGCTACACGGCGAGCGCCCATGCATATAAGGATGTCCTTAAGACGGCGAAGGTCCCTGTGGTAGAGGTCGTCTATCCGGGTGCCTATGCGGCCTGCAAGGAGACGGAGACGGGTAAGATCGGCATAATCGCGACCAAGGCGACGGTCAGTTCCGATGTATATAAGAATGCCGTATTTGAGACGGCGGAAGGCCTTATCAAGGAAGGCGTCAATCAGGAAGCGCTTAAAGGACTCGAGGTCCATTCGGTCGCATGTCCTCTGTTTGCACCGCTGGTTGAAGCGGGCTGGTGGGACAGGAAAGCCACGGAGCTGATCGCGGAGGAGTACCTCGCACCTCTTAAGGAAAAGGGCATCGATACACTGGTCCTTGGATGTACACATTATCCGCTCCTTACGGATGTAATAGGAAGGATCATGGGTCCGTCAGTTAAGCTCATCAACGGCGGCAGGAGCGTAGCCAAGGTCGTTTCAAAGACTTTGAGCGGAACGGATTCCTTAGCTTCCGGTGATAATAAAGCGGTATATGAGTTCTTCACGAGCGACAATCCTTCCGATTTTGAGGATATCGCGTCACCTTTCCTGGGCGGCGGACGCCCGTCGGGTACGAGACATGTCGACGAGAATTAAGATAAGGATCGAGACAGGCGTATATAAGGATCCTTACATCTGCGACGCGGTAAAGAGCGGGCATGAGGGGAAGGTCACCTACGAATGGGAAGAAACAAGGGAAAAAGGCGGGAAGCCATCTTCTTATAAGCTTCTTTTAGACCCCGTCTCGAAAACGTGCGAGCTCGTTAGATCGGGCGATGTTAAAAGCAGGCTCTTCTTTAAGCCCGGCGAAAAGACAAAGGGCTCTTTTGTCACCGTCTACGGCGAGATGGAGATGAATATAACGACTGATTATATCAACATGCCGAACATGTTTTCGAGAAGTGTGGAGATATCCTACAGGCTCGACGAGAACAGCGATATGGCGGTCAATACTTTCGTTTTGAGAGAGATCTGACGGATTAACGGAAGTTTTTGGAAAAGCACGGCCGAAAACTTAAAAAAGTGCTTGCAAAAGATAACGCTATAGAGTACAATCTTTAAGCATTATGTGAATAAACCCCTTTACAGGGGAGCGAATAATAGAATTTCCCACTGCAGATGAGTGGCGAAGGTAATAAACGGAGGTGGAGACAATATGGCACATCCAAAACGTAAGTGGTCGAAGGCAAGAACTTCCCGTCATAGAAGTATCTGGAAGCTCAGCGTGCCTGGATTCGTAGAGTGCCCACAGTGTCATGCTAAGATGCTTCGTCGCAAGGTTTGCAAGAACTGCGGTTATCTTGACGGTAAGCAAGTAATAGCAATTGGTGAGGAAGCCTGATCTTAGATCAGCACAAAGCGACTTACAAAGGCAGTGTGATCAAAAAATCATCACTGCTTTTTTTTGTCCGTGAGAGGTCATTTCTTGGAAAACGAATCTGCCGAACAGAACATATCTTCGGGCTATGACAAGCTCATCTCACTTCTCGGGCGCAAGGAAGCGCACGCGGAGCACTGCGGCTACCCTGCCGGGGGCGTCAGGACCGAGCTCATATGGGACGTCACGCCCGCGGGCTTTTACCCTGATAAGGTCGAGATAGAGCAGAGGATATCAAGGCTTTTCGGCGTCAGTCTCTTTATAAAGGAAACGGCGGTGCCTCTTACGGGTGAAGAGATGATGAGATTTCTGAACCTTCTTTTCGAAAAGGAGGATAAGCCTCTTTATATCATCATCGATAAGGCTTTCCTTGAAGAAGACGAAGAGACATTCCCGGGCGGCATGAAGATAAAAGACTTAAGAAGTATCACGGGAGTTCGCGTACGCGTGAAGAAGAGCCCTGATGCTCTTATTTCCATGCTCTCGAGGATCAGTACCAGGAGGGGTAGAAGATGAGTAAACCGGTTGTTGCGATCGTCGGAAGACCGAACGTCGGCAAATCGTCACTGTTCAACACTCTTTACGGCGAGAGGATATCGATTGTACACGATACTCCGGGCGTCACGAGAGACAGGATATATGCAAATTCGGTATGGCGCGAGCGTGAGTTCGTCATGATCGACACGGGCGGAATCGAGCCCGACAAGGACGACCAGATACTGAAGGGCATGAGGATACAGGCGGAGATCGCGATAGAGACGGCCGACGTCATCCTTTTCATGTGCGATATAAAGAGCGGCCTGACGGCTGCGGACGAGGAGATCGCGGTAATGCTCAGGAAGGCTAACCGCCCCGTCGTCATTGCCGTGAACAAGTGCGACAAGGTAGGCGAGCCGCCGCCGGAGATATATGAATTCTATAACCTCGGATTAGGCGATGTCGTGCCTATCTCCGCTTCACACAGACTCGGCATCGGTGACCTTCTCGATGCGCTTTTCGAGCACTTCCCTAAGGAGGAAGAGGGCGAAGACGGAAATGAGACTATAAGGGTCGCCCTGATAGGTAAGCCGAATGCGGGCAAATCATCACTTACAAATCAGATGACCGGCGAGAACAGGAGCATCGTATCCGATATCCCGGGAACCACGAGAGATTCCATCGACTCTGAAGTAGTAAATAAATACGGCAAGTTCACCATCGTCGATACCGCCGGAATGAGGAAGAAGGGCAGGATCGAGGATGCGATAGAGAAATACTCTATGGTAAGGGCGCTTGCCTCCATCGAGCGCGCATCGGTCTGCGTTATCCTCATAGATGCGACGGTAGGCATCACCGAGCAGGATACGAAGGTCGCGGGCATTGCCCATAATGCGGGCAAGGCATGTATCTTTGCGATCAACAAGTGGGACCTTATCGAGAAGGACACGGGAACGCTTGAAGGAATGGAGAGGATCGTAAAGGAGCGCTTCGCATTCATGGACTATGCACCGGTGCTCTTCATCTCCGCGAAGACAGGACAGCGTGTCGATAAGCTCTTCGAGACGATCGTCAAGGTCCATGAGCAGGCGGGAAGAAGGCTTAAGACGGGTGTCTTTAACGATATGCTCAATGAGGCTATCGCGATGGTACCTACTCCGCAGGACAAAGGCAAGCACTTGAAGATCTATTACGGAACGCAGGTATCGACCAATCCGCCGACTTTTGCGCTCTTCGTAAACGACAAGGAACTGTCGCATTTCTCGTATGAGAGATACCTGGAAAACCAGATAAGGAAGAACTTCGGATTTGAGGGTACTCCGATACGCTTTTTCCTGCGTAACAAGAACAAGTCCGATGAGGAATGATTTTTGTGAAATGTGCCTTATAGTACAGTAAATAACGTTATTGCATAATTTTAGACGTGAATAAAAAATGAGGTAATTGTTTATGGCAAAGATTGAAAACATGCGCAACATCGCGATCATCGCACACGTTGACCACGGCAAGACCACGATAGTCGATTCCATGCTCAAGCAGGCGGGCATCTACCGCGAGAACGAGCAGATCGTCGAGCAGGTAATGGACAGCAACGATCTGGAGCGTGAGCGCGGCATCACGATCCTTGCCAAGAATACGGCTATATCCTACAAGAACTACAGGATCAACGTTGTCGACACTCCGGGCCATGCGGACTTCGGAGGCGAGGTCGAGCGTGTCCTCAAGATGGTCGATGCGGTTTTGCTCGTTGTTGATGCCTATGACGGACCGATGCCCCAGACCAGATTCGTTTTACGAAAAGCACTCGAGATGGGACTTAAGCCTATAGTCTGCATCAACAAGATCGACCGTCCTGATGCAAGGCCTAACGAAGTCGTTGACATGGTCTTCGATCTTTTCTGTGAGCTCGGCGCCGATGACGACCAGCTCGAATACCCGACCATCTTCTCGTCCGGTAAGGCGGGGATCGCCACAAGGGACCTCAAGGAATATGAGGAAGGCAAGGCTCTTGACTTCTGCCCTCTTCTCGACGAGATCATCGAATACGTACCTTGTCCTGAAGGAGACGTTGATGCTCCTTTGCAGCTCCTCGTATCCAACATCGATGCCGATCCTTATATCGGCCGTATCGCCGTCGGACGTATCGAGAGAGGTACCATAAAGCAGAACCAGCAGGTAGTCGTCTGCACATACGGCGAGGACACGACAAGAAACGCCAAGATCGTCAAGCTCCTCCGCTTCCAGGGCCTCGTAAGACAGGAGATCACGGAGGCTTCGGTAGGCGAGATCGTCTGCGTAGCAGGTATTCCGGATATCAATATCGGTGATTCCATCTGTGATGCGTCTGATCCGGAGCCGATCCCGTTCGTTAATATCGACGAGCCTACCATCGCCATGACATTCTCCGTAAATGACAGCCCGTTCGCAGGTCAGGACGGCAAGTTCGTTACATCACGTCACCTGCGCGACAGACTCTTCAAGGAAGTCGAGACCAACGTCTCCATGCGTGTCGAGGAGACCGATACGACAGAGGCATTCATCGTCAAGGGAAGAGGAGAACTTCACCTTTCAATCCTTATCGAGACGATGCGCCGTGAAGGATATGAATTCCAGGTATCAAAGCCGCAGGTCATCTTAAAGGAGATCGACGGCGTCATCTGCGAGCCTGTCGAGGAACTCGTCGTAGACGTTCCTGAGGACTTCGTGGGACCTGTCATGGACAAGCTCGGAAAACGTAAGGCAGAGCTCATTAATATGCTCCCTCCCGAAAAAGGATATACCCGTCTGGAGTTCAAAATTCCGTCACGAGGTATCATGGGATACAGGACCGAATTTTTGACCGACACCAAGGGCAATGGTATAATGAACAGCGTTATCAGTGGTTTCGAGCCGTTCGCAGGTGAGATCGAGACACGTTCGCACGGAGTATTGATCGCATTTGAAAGCGGCGAGGCTATGACCTATGGTCTCTACAATGCCCAGGACAGAGGCGCGCTCTTCATCGGGGCAGGTACGCCGGTCTATGAGGGCATGATCGTAGGTATCAATCCTAAGCCTGAAGATATCAATGTTAACGTATGTAAGAAGAAGCACGTAACGAACATGCGTGCCGCAGGCTCTGATGATGCCATGCGTCTTACGCCGCCGTTGAACTACAGCCTCGAGCAGTGCCTTGAATTCGTCGAGGATGACGAGCTCTGCGAGGTAACGCCTAAGAATATCAGGCTCCGTAAGAGGATCCTGAATTCCGATCTGAGAGCCAAGTCCATCGCGGCAGCCAAGAAAAAGGAATGATATTGACTTAAACTTTGGGAGTAAGCGATGCTTTCTAATAAGATAAGAGTTGCTCTGAGATTGTTGATAGTACTGGTGCTGATCGTCGTATGCGCACTGGTCGGGGTCTTCCTCGGCTACAATTACGTCCTTGCCCAGGATTCCAACATCACCAATCTCAAACTGGCGATCGAGGAGAACCGCTTCAAGATCGACGAGAATACTCCGGGCTGCATCCCGATAGTTATCAATACGGGCGACTCGACTTCCGACATCGCTTCAGCTCTTTATGAGAACAAGCTGATCGACAACAAGATCCTCTTTTCCCTCTTAAGCAAGGTCAACGGATTTGACGGTGCCTACATCGCAGGTACCCATTATCTCGTTGCGGGACTTAACTATGACGAACTGATGTATCTTCTGACTCTCGAGCCTGAGAGCGTAACTATAACGTTCCCTGAAGGACTTACTTATGAAGAGATCAAGAAGATGCTCCACGATGCGGGACTTACGTTCTCTGACGAGGAATTCGACAAGTGCATGGACAGCCCTAATATGTTCGTCGATTATGAATTCGTATCGCAGATCAAGGTCTCCGATGACCGTGACCACATCCTGTCGGGTTATCTCTTCCCTGATACATACGAATTCGATATCAATGCGAGCCCGCAAAGCATAATAAACACTTTCCTTAGAAATACCGAAGTCAAGCTCTATGACGAGTATTACGAGCGTGCCGAGAGCATCGGCATGTCGATGGACGAGGTCATAACGCTGGCTTCCCTTATCCAGATGGAGACAAATGACGGAATAGACATGATGCTCGTATCGGCAGTCTTCCATAACAGGCTTAATTCCGAGGATGCAGATCTTCATTATCTCGGATCCGACGCATCGGTAAACTATCTGAGGGAACTTGAAGGTCTTGAGCCTACATTGAACCTTACGCAGGCGGATATCGAGAAAGACAGCCCGTATAACACGTTCAATCACGAGGGACTTCCTCCGGGACCTGTCTGCATGCCGGGTCTTGATGCGATCCAGGCGGCTCTCTATCCTGAACCGAACTGCAACTACTATTACTTCTGCGCCACAGGCGACGGAGGAACGGCATTTGCGGTAACTTATGAAGAACACCTGGCAAATATCGAGACATATAAAGGAAACTGGAACTGAGATGAAAAAGACGGAGATATTAAGTCCCGCAGGCGATCTGGAAAAACTCAAGACGGCGGTCGCATACGGTGCCGATGCCGTCTATCTCTCGGGCAAGACATTCGGTCTTCGAACGTTCAGCGGAAATTTCACACATGAAGAGATGATCGAAGGCATAGCCTATGCTCACGAGCGGGGCGTCAAATGCTATGTGACGATGAATATCATGGCTCACGAGACGGATCTTAAGATCCTCGATAACGAGATATTGTTCGTGGCAAACGAGGCGCATGCCGATGCCGTTATCGTATCTGATGCGGGCATATTCAGAAGGATAAGAAAGATAGCTCCGGATCTCGAGATCCATATCTCCACACAGGCCAGCGTAACAAACAGCGAGGGACTCATGTTCTGGTATGAGCAGGGCGCCAAGCGTGTCGTTCTCGCCAGGGAACTGTCGCTCGAACAGATCAGAGAGATAAGGAGCAAGATCCCGTCAGATCTGGAGATCGAATGCTTCGTCCACGGGGCGATGTGCGTCTCTTATTCGGGCAGATGTCTCCTGTCGAATTACTATACGGGAAGAAGCTCCAACCACGGAGCCTGCGCGCAGCCTTGCAGATGGGGCTACTATGTTGACAGCCAGGGCAACATGGAGACGGGAAGCTATATAGTCGAGGAGAAAAGGCTCGAGGACAAGCTCCCGATCGAAGAGGACTCGCACGGAACATATATCTTTAACAGCAAGGACATATCGATGATAGATCATGTCCCGGAGCTCATCAGAGCCGGGGTCGACAGCTTCAAGATCGAAGGCAGGATCAAGGGCGCGTTTTATACGGCAGCCGTAACGAAGGCCTACAGGGAAGCCAGAGATCTCTTTTTCGAAAAGGGTGAGGATTATAAGACCGATCCGAGGTGGAATGAGATCCTCGACAAGATCGTGCACAGGGATTATGCGACGGGATTCTTCTATGACGACCCCGGAAAGAACGCGCAGATCGTTGAGGACAAGTCCTATAACAAGCCGGCATTCGTGGTCGGTGTCGTGGAAGGCTTCGAGGACGGGCTCTATAAGGTATCGCAGAGGAATAAGATCTTCAGGGGCGATGTCGTGAATGCGCTCGTTCCGGAGGGGTATGTTGAGCCTTTTGAGGTGACGGAGCTCTATGATGAGGACAAAAATCCGATCGACTCGACGCCGCATTCCAAGATGACATACTATATGAAGATCGCTTCGGATCAGTTTCTTCCGCCGATGACTTTTTTAAGCCGTGACGGCGACAAGGATCAGGGGATAGCGCCGCAGAAGTGACGGGCGTTTGGCATGCGTGTTTTTTCACGCAAAGATCGGCGCCTTATGTTGTATAATATAAGGACACTTTAAGAAAGGCAGCGGGGGAAATGGTCTTCAAGAAGAACAGGAGCCGACATCTACTTTCCATACTTATATGTATTTCCGTGGCAGCTCCGGTAGTCTGTCTGCCTCTGGGTACAGGCACGGGCGTAAATCCGAGGATCGCGCTGAGGAGAGCCTATGCCGCTACCTTCCCGGAAGAGGAAAAAGAGGAAGTTCCGGTAGAAGAGTGGACTCCTGATCCGGTCCTGCTCGAAGCGGTTCCGGTAGGCGATGACATCCAGTCAGACTTAACTCTTACCGAAGACGGTCTTATCGACGTCAGCGGCGGTAAGGTCGCGCAGGCGACATATATCGACGGTGTCGTGCCGCAGCAGGCTGAGACCTTCGTAACAAGATATAATGACGTACCGACATTTACGGTCGTTCAGGAATATGATGAAGCTGATCTTCCGATAGAGATATTGGATGTATCGGTATTTTCTCCCGACAATACCCAGTATTACATAGCGGCAGATGATTCCATCATCAAGGAGACTCCGAGGATGGATTCACTTACGTTGACTTCGATCGCCAAGGGTACCCGTATCACGAGAACGGGTGTGGGCGATACATGGTCCAAGATCATTACGGAATCGGGAATTGAAGGATATGTCCTTACTTCGACGCTTTCCTATGATCCTGTCCCGATCGCGATCGACCGTATCGTATGGGTCGACTGTGACAGTCTGTCACTTCGTGAGGGGCCTGACACGAATGCTCCTTATATCGGAGCTCTTCCGAGGCATACCAAGCTCAGATGCGTAGCAATAGTCGATAAATGGTTCAAGGTCGTAACACCTGACGGAACCGAAGGTTATGTATATATCTCCTATACGACGGAAAAAGCTCCGCCGACACCGACTCCTGTCCCTGCCAAGAAATCATCTTCCGGCGGCGGTTCATCGGGAGGATCGGGCAAGACGGGCAAGGTTGCATCGCTTCCTGCCATCTCCGGTTGTAACGGTCAGAGCATCGTGGATATATGTGTAGCAATGCTCGGCGTAAATTATGTATTTTCGGGAGAATCGACGAGCGGCGTTGACTGTTCTGGACTGGTCGTTTTCGCGTACAGGCAGGTCGGCGTATCCGTTCCTCATCTGGCGCAGTCAATAACGACCTGCGGAATAAATGTAGCCAGGGAAGATATCGCGATCGGTGATGTCGTATGCTGGGATACGGGCGGAGGCTACTGCGGACACGTAGGTATCTACGTCGGAGGCGGACAGGTAATACATGCATCCAGTTCAAAGGGCTGTGTTGTATACGGAAGCCTGGACATGATGCCGATCCTGACCATAAGAAGACTCATACAGTCTTAAGACTCTTTTTCTTGTGCTAAACTCTAATAGAAAAAACATTCGAGGTGTGTTCTATGAAGAATAAATCAATCGTTACTTTTACGGGGGAACTGTGCTCCAATGCACCTGTACCGGGAGGCGGAGGCGCGAGTGCTCTCATGGGCGCCGTAAGTGCCTCTCTCTGCTCCATGGTGGGCGAACTTACAACAGGTAAGAAAAAGTATGCGGAGTATCAGACTGATATCGAGAGGATATTAGGTGATGCCAAGTATCTCAATAAAGAGATGCTCGATCTGATGCAGAAGGATGCGGATGCATTTGAGCCGTTGTCTAAGGCATACGGTATCCCGAAGGACGATCCTGAAAGAGAGGATATCCTTGAGGCGGCGCTGGTCGTTGCCGCACAGGCACCTTTTGATATCGTCATAAAGTGCAGGGAAGTCGCATCTCTCGTTGAAGAACTCGTAACAAAGGGATCGCGCCTCGCCATAAGCGACGTGGGTGTTGCAGCCGCAGCCTGCAGGGCAGCCGCGACGGGAGCAGCCATGAACGTCTATATCAATACGAAGCTCATGAAGAACAGGGAATATGCGGATAAGCTCAATTCCGATACGAACGAAGCCGTAAACGAGATCGTAAGCATCTGTGACAAGGCATATGAGGAAGTCTATAAGGGACTTGAAAGCTGATAAGAGGGGATTAAAGAAGATGAAGGAATTACTCGGTAAACCCGTAGCGGATAACATAAATGAGGAGCTCATACCTCAGATCGAATCTCTGAAGATCGAAGGTGTCGTTCCAACTCTTGAAGTAATCAGAGTGGGCGCACGTGAAGACGATCTGGCTTATGAGAGGGGACTTCTGAAGAAGTTCGAGAGCATGAACTGCAAGGTCGTCGTGAAAGAACTCGATCTTGAGTGCACGCAGGATGATCTGGAAGAAGCGGTCAAGGAAGCAAATGAAGATAAGGATATCCACGGCATCCTGATGTTCAGGCCTCTTCCGAAGCATCTGTCGGAAGCCGGGATCAAGGAACTTATCGCTCCTTCCAAGGATGTTGATTCGATGGGAACGGCAAGCCTGGCAGGCGTTTTCGCGGGGGATAAGGATACATTCCCGCCGTGTACGGCTCAGGCTGTCATCGAGATATTGAAGTTCTACGGGATAGAGCTCAAGGGTAAGAAGGTTACGGTTGTAGGAAGAAGCCTCGTTATCGGAAAGCCGGTATCGATGCTCCTTATGGGCGAGAACGCGACGGTCACGATCTGCCACACGAAGACGGCGGATCTTAAGGCAGAATGTAAGGCCGCCGATATCATCGTCGCCTGCGCGGGATCTGCCAAGATGATCGACAGCGGATATGTAAGGGAAGGCCAGTATGTCATAGATGTCGGAATGAATGTCGACAGTGAAGGTAAGCTCTGCGGTGATGTGGACTTCTCTTCCGTAAGCGGAATCGTGGAAGGCATAACGCCTGTTCCGAGAGGAGTCGGATCCGTAACGACATCAGTCCTCCTGAAGCATACGGTGAGCGGAGCTCTTAAGGCATGAAGACATGCGCGTTTGCCAAAAAATGCGGCGGATGCGCATATATAAACAGAGATTATGAGGATTCCTTAAAGATCAAGCAGAAGGAAGTCGATGACCTTCTGGGCGGATTTTGCAAGGTGGAACCCGTAATACCTGCGGATGATCCTTATTATTACAGGAACAAGGTCCATGCGGCTTATAAAAGGGAAGCGGGAAAGATAATCTACGGCACCTATGAAGAAGGTTCCCACAGGATCGTGCCTAACAGTGACTGCCTGATCGAAAACAAACGGGCATCCGAGATCCTTAAGACGATATGTAAGCTCCTTGCTTCGTTCAAGATACATATCTATGACGAGAAGCGCGGCACCGGAACATACAGGCGCACTCTGATCCGCGTGTCGGAAGAGACATCTGAGATCATGGTCGTACTTGTGGTCGCAGATCTGGTCTTTCCGGGTAAGAAGGATTTTATAAGAGCGCTCCTTAAGGCTCATCCGGATATCACGTCAATAATCATGAACATAAACAGCAGGCGGGATTCCATGATATTGGGTCCTAAGTCGATGACTGTCTACGGCAAGGGATATATAAGGGACCGGCTGTTTGACAAGACATTCAAGATCTCCCCTTCGGCTTTTTTTCAGATCAATCACGACCAGACTGAAAAGCTCTACAGGACCGTGATCGATCTTTGTGAGTTTAAGGGCACCGAGAAAGTACTTGATGCATACTGCGGAACAGGAAGCATAGGTATCTGTCTATCGGGCTCTGCAGGGAAGGTAACGGGAGTCGAACTTAACCGTGAAGCAGTACAATGCGCAAGAGACAACGCCCGCCTTAACGGTGCGGATAACATAAGCTTTATCAATCTCGACTGCACCTTATACATGCAAAAGAACAGCAATGACCTTGACTTTGACGTGATCGTTCTGGACCCGCCGAGGGCAGGCACGACACCTGAATTCATAAAGGCGTGTTCGGATCTCTCGCCTTCAAAGATCTGCTATGTATCATGTAATCCGGTTACGCTGAAACGTGATCTGATCCTTTTCGAAAAGGAAGGGTATAAAGCTAAAAAGATCGTGCCCGTAGATCTGTTTCCGTGGACTTCGCATGTTGAAGTCGTGAGCCTTTTACAACGAACGAGCAACACCCATAATATGGAACTGCGAAAAATAAACACACAGGATGCATTTGCTCAATGGGAGTATACGACTGCTT
>JAILNZ010000058.1 GCA_024691135.1 Clostridiales bacterium | reverse complement strand
CTTAAGATAATCGGTATCAACCAGCATGTCGGTTCACTTTACATGGTTCCGGATCCGTTTATCGCAGCCATAAAGAATTTCCTCCGTATAGCAAGAAGATTCCCTGATCTCGAATTTATCGACTTCGGCGGAGGCTTCGGTACTCCTTATCATAAGCTTTCGGGAGAAGAGCCGTTTGATATCGATCTTCTCTCACGCGAGATGGAACCTATCCTTGACGAGTTTGTCGAAGATTACGGTTATGCTCCGCTTTTCAAGTCTGAGCCCGGCAGATACTGTGTATCTGAGTCTTCGGTCATTCTCGGAAGAGTTTTCGCGACGAAGAGCAATTACGGACATAAATATGCAGGAACAGATATCGGAATGAATGTACTTGCAAGACCTACGCTCTATGATTCCTGGCATGATATCGAGATCATCAGGGATAACAAGGTCATAAGTGCTTCGGAAGGAACAGAGATCGTCACAGTAACGGGAAATATCTGTGAGTCCGGTGATATCCTTGCTAAGGACAGAGAGCTTCCGGTCATCAAGACAGATGATCTTATCGCTGTTCTGGATGCGGGAGCATATGGTTATTCGATGAGTTCATCTTATAACTTGAGACCGAAGTGTGCAGAGGTAATGATCTGCAGCGACGGGTCTGTAAAGCTCATCAGGAGAAGGGAAACATTTGAAGATTTGATCTCCCTCTTCTGTTGATACTTTGTATCTTTTATTATAATATTTATTTGTTATGAATCGAGTTTGGTAGGGGCAAATGCAAACCGGGGATTTTGGACAATATAACTGTTATGCCTTGGACTATTCCTTTTTGAAGGAGTTCGTCGGCACATCATTATACAGGGACTTTTTTATGAGAGTCTCTGATGGTCTATGTGACATTTATGTCGGAAAAGATTTTAAGATCCTCCACCAGTGTGTTACTCACCAGGCAGATGACCAGTCAGATCTGCTTTCCGGTTCCTTAAGAGATCTTATCGGAACCCTTCTGAATTTTAAAAAGATCCATCAGATCGATGTCATCGGAAGTAAACCTTTCCTTAAGGAGCTTTCCAAGATCGAAGGCGTCTGCCTTATTACCACGAGAACAAGCATCCTCTTTAAGCGTATGATCGATCAGAAGATCGAATTCAATAAGCCTATCTGTTTACTGGAGGGTGAAGGTACCGTTTTCTACGAGAACAGTTCTGAATGTTATTCTATGGTCGAGGAGACGAAGATCAGTTCTCTTGCTGCTAAGACAGAGTATCTTGATGCACATATCTTCTGTAATGTCGGTGATGTCGTTCAGACCACTTCCGGTAAATCGATACTATTATCTTCGAGGATAAGTAACGGTGCCGAGGGAATGATCTTTAAGACGAATGATCCGAGGATCGTTGCCAAGATCTACCACAGAGGAGTTATCACGCCTCTTCGCTGGAGCAAGCTTACCAGAATGGTCGCGAGGGGTATCAAGGCCGTTGAGATCTGCTGGCCTATCGATCTTCTGTTCTATCAGGGCGTTCCTGTAGGCTATACGATGAGATTCGGCAAGGGCTCCACATTAAGTA
Source organism: Clostridiales bacterium (assembly GCA_024691135.1). Taxonomy (GTDB): domain Bacteria; phylum Bacillota; class Clostridia; order Saccharofermentanales; family Saccharofermentanaceae; genus Saccharofermentans. The sequence continues at coordinate 1,676 of JAILNZ010000058.1, read as the reverse complement.
ACATCCTTGACGGTCCTGATGCGGTTACTAATGCATTCCCTGATTGGAAGAGAGTTGATATCGTGGATACTCTTCTTAATCTGCTTGAGAAATTCCTGTATCTTCACATGAACGATATCATCATAGGCGATATCCAGCTCAAGAATGCTTTGTTGTATTCATCCGCGTCATGCTATCTCATCGATATGGACAGCTGTCAGATCGGTAATCTTCCTTGTCCGGTCGGAACCGAAGAGTTTACTCCTACAGAACTTTGGGGTCATAACTTTGTTGATTTCCTCCGTACGCTCAGACATGAGGATTACTGCATCGCGATGCTCGTTTTCTCGGTCCTTTTCTGCGGGCTTCATCCTTATGCTACCCGCAACGGAAAAGAGACTTTGAGAGAAGAGATACTCGAGAGGAATTTCCCTTATAAACTTGATAATTCGGGCACGGAAAAGATACCTCTGGGTGGTTATGATCATATCTGGGAGTATCTGCCTGACAGGATCAGAAATATGCTCTATGATGTTTTCGCGCTCGGTATAAACCATGAGGCTATCGAATGGTATGCTGCAGTACTTGAGTATAAAGATAATCTGATCTCCAATAAGTTTGAGGATCCCGAGAGCTATAAGGTATTTCCGAAGATGGATTATCATAAGACTCCAGATGCTGCACCTGTTATGGTCAAGGGCAGGAGTTTCAAGAGTAATATAATATATTCGGATGTGAATAATCCGTTTGCAGCAGCAGCCAGATCGATCGATGATACGCCAGGTCTTGTTGCTACGAATACTTCTTTTTATGCTTCGAGAAACAGGAAAGATAATACTGAAAATAATGAAAACAACGGCGGTACCGGCGACGGTGACAGAGGCGGCCGTTTCCCTTTCTTCGGAAAGAGAAAAAAGTGAACACAGGGGGATTAATCCATGACAGATTTTAACGCTTCGGATTTTGGTAACAGTACAAAGAGGAGACTTCCTATTTGTTTTTGCCTTGATACATCGGGATCGATGCAGGGAGATCCGATCAAGCAGCTTAATATGGGACTTCAGAACTTTCTGTCCTCGATCAAGGCTAATGACGATACCAGATCCGCTACGGATATCGCTATAATCACGTTCGGTTCTTCAGTCGATATCATCCTTCCTTTCGGTAAGATAGGTAAGGGACTTCCCGAGATATCTGCCTCGACGAGCCTTACTCCTATAGGAGAGGGTGTTCTTACTGCTCTTGAACTTCTCGATGCACGTAAGAAGGGCTACAGGGAACTGGGAATCAAATATTTCCAGCCGTGGATCGTTGTTATTACCGACGGAGCGCCTATGGGTCCTAATGCCATGGCTAACTACAGGACTGCAGTTGCCGCATGTAATGAACTTGAGAAGAATGATAAGCTCGTAGTATTTAATATCGGTGTAGGAAATGCCGTTGACTATGATCTTTTGAAACAGCTTTCCATTAAGAGACCTGAGCCTATCTCCGTTGCATCAGCCGAATTCAGTAAACTCTTTGAGTTCCTCGGTTCATCGAGTTCTTCCGTTGTATCATCCGGCATGAATGATGATGCATTATATAATATCTCCACAGAACCTGAAGGCGAATCTGTTGATGTTGATGAATTCTTCAGATTCCTCGAGGAAGAATAAGAGGTCAAGATGAAATCCGCCAGAGTTGCAGCCGTTACA
>JAILNZ010000033.1 GCA_024691135.1 Clostridiales bacterium | reverse complement strand
CGCAGATATAGTTAAGAACATCATCGGTTACCGTGATCAAATCCTTTTCGAGCTTGGAGATAAGTATAGCCTTCCTTGTCTCAAAGTCCGGCGGCTGAACGTCCATGGTGTAGCCGTTCTGAAACCTTGAAGTGAGACGCTCGTCAAGTGATGTCAGGTTATTCGGAGCTTTATCTGATGTGATGACGATCTGCTTACCGGTATTTATGAGGCTCTCGAAAGTATTGAAGAATTCCTCCTGGACGCCTTCCTTTCCGATAAGGAACTGGATGTCGTCGATCATGAGTACGTCAACGTTCCTGTAAAGGTTTCTGAATGAATCAAAATCCTTGCTCTTGATGGTCGATATATATTCATTCGTAAAATTCTCGCATGTTGTGTAGATGACCCTCTTATGAGGATAATTCTCGACGATCCTGTTTCCTATGGCCTGCATGAGATGCGTCTTGCCGAGACCCGAGTTTCCCCAGAGATATAAAGGATTGTACTGTGTCTGCCCGGGCTTATCTGCAACCCTTATACTCGCTGCCTGGGCAAAGCGGTTGCAGTTGCCTACGACAAAATTCTCGAACGTATAGAGCGACGAGAGATTGGTCTGTGAAGATACTTCATTGACCTGCTTTTTCTCCTGGACTTTCCTTCCCGCGATCGATACGGTGTTGATCGCCTTTTCATCGCCTTCAAGAACGAAAGTAACCTTGTAGGATCTGTCGGTTACGGCCTTAAGAGCGCCCTCGATATAAGAGATCATGCTCTTTTCTTTTGCGATGGTCATGGAATAATCGTCACGGCAGGAGAGGACAACGAATCCGTCCTCTTCCTTAACGAGCTTTATCTTTTTGAGGATACTGTCAAAAACGACTTTGTTGATACGGGAGTCCAGTTCCAGAATAGAAAGAGCATTATCCCAAATGTTGTCCGACATAACAGTTCCTCCAAAAAAAATGAAAAGTGAACATATAATATCACAGAAATGCATTATAATAAATGAGGCAAATGCCTTTTTTCGATAAATGACGGAGAATTGGAATGAAAAAAAACGGTAACGGCCCGAGGTTTTACGGAGTCGAAGAAGGACAAAGCAGAAAAAGGGAAGAAGAGCGCAAAAAAAATAACAGGATAAGCGCTGTCCTTCTGGTTCTTGCGCTCCTTTTCGCGATCGTTGCGGGAATCCTTCTCCTCATAGATCCGATAAAGAACCGCATGAGAAAAAAGGAAGTCGAAGTCCAGATCGAGCAGGTGGAAAAGCTCATCTTACAGCCTGACGTAACCGAATATACGATAGTAGTTTCAAAGGACGCGAATAAGGTAAACGGCGAAGATTACGATATCTACGGGGACGGCGAAGACGCGGAGCAGATCAGGGCCGAGATCGAGAAATCCCTCGAGGAGATGCCCGATGATGTCACTTTGAACGTACTCGGCCTGATCGATATAGATTCCATCGACTGCCATTTTGTTGTTTTCGATAATGATTCCGTCATAGATCTAAGATACGGCATCGGCCACCACAGGTCTTCCGTTCTTCCGGGCGAGGAAGGCAACTGCTGCCTTCTCGGTCATCACATGCGCGTTGAAGGAATGTTCTTCAACAAGCTGATCGACGTCAAGATCGGAGACACTGTCAAGATCACGATGCTCGACGGTACAGAATATATCTACGTCGTCGACAGGACCGTAGTCATAGACCCGATGGATCTCGAATATTACGTTGACGGCGACGACGGAACCGGCAGACAGATCACTCTCGTGAGCTGCACTTATACCGGCGAGGGAACGATGAGGATCCTCGTCATAGGTCATATCCTTGAAGGAGAGGACTGATAAGATGAGAAGAGCCTTAGCAAGATCCGCGGCCAAGACCGTCAAGTTCATATTGAGGATCCTGGGAAGGGGAGCTACGACCCTTCCTGGCAAGGTGGCCCTCAGGATAGACCCCGCCATCATCTCGAAAGAAGCCGAAGGCAAGTTCATCATAACCGTCACCGGAACAAACGGTAAGACCACGACGTCACACATGATCTCCGAGATGATATCCTCTTTTGACGGATACGAAGTCATCAATAATATCTCCGGCGCAAACCTCGCATCAGGCATCGCAACGACCCTGATCTGCGAGAAGAAAAAGGACTCCAAAAAGCTGATCTACGTTCTCGAGACCGACGAAGCCGCTTTTGCAAAGATCGCCGGCTCTCTTAACCCGAAGATCTCCGTCGTCACAAACCTTTTCAGGGACCAGCTCGACAGATACGGCGAACTCACCCACACAAGAGACCTCATCTCCTCCGGCATCGGCAACACGACTGCCAGGCTCATCATAAACAGCGACGATTCGCTCGTTGCCTCCCTCGGAAAAGGCAGGGAAGGAAGGAGCATCTTCTTCGGAATGAGCAAGGACTCGATGAAGTTCAATAACGATACCTATCCTTCCCGAAAAGGCGTTTTGCGTGCTTCCAGCGACGCAGTCTTCTGCCCCGAATGCAAGGTCAGATACGAATACAGATCCAGGAGCTTCGGCCACCTCGGAGATTTCTTCTGCCCGTCCTGCGGTTTTAAAAGTCCCGAAAACACCTATTCGGTCATCTACGATCTCAAAGAAAGCCCTTCGAATGAAGGATACAGATTCAGTATCGACCACAACGGAGACATCAGGGAATTAAGCCTCGTGATCCCGGGAATGCATAATCTCTATAACACCTGCGCGGCCGTTTCCGCGGTAACAGAGATGCTCAAGCTCTCGGGCGAGACGGATGTTTTCGAAAAGGCCTGCGAGGCGTCTTCAAAGGTCAAGCCTGCTTTCGGAAGGATGGAGAAGATCCCGCTTCAGGACAACAAGAAGCTTTGCATCCTCCTGGTAAAAAATCCTGCAGGCCTCGACAGATCCCTGTCCTTCGTCTCGGAAGCCAAGGACGCAAAGGCTCTGATGTTCCTTCTGAACAGCAACACGGCAGACGGCAAGGACGTGTCGTGGATCTGGGATGTCGACTTCGAGAGCAAGGTCACGTCGTTCCCTGAAAAGATCTATGTCTCAGGTGAGAGATACGGCGACATGCTCCTTCGCGTCAACTACAGCGGCGTCGATACGGAAAAGATCGAATACGCGCCGATGAACGAAGCGGTCGATCTCCTCAAAAAGGCGATCAGCGAATGTGAAGAAGGCGGCTGCGTCTACGTCCTTCCGAACTACACGGCAATGCTCGACCTGAGAGGCAAGCTCGTAAACGAGCTCGGCATCAAGGATTTCTGGAAGTGAGGACAATATGGATAACGTGAGCTTGAACATCGGTCATTTCTATCCGGACCTCCTGAACCTCTACGGAGACAGGGGCAATGTCCTCGCGCTCTACACGAGGGCGAAGCGCCGCGGCATTGACGTGAACATCAGGGAGATAACGATAGGCGACACTCTTGATCCGTCTTCCGTCGACATCGCTTTTCTGGGCGGCGGCCAGGACAACGAGCAGAACATCCTCAAGGACGATCTGGTCCGTTCAAAAGGCCCCGTGATCAAGGAAATGATCGAGAGCGGCAAAGTGTTCCTCTGTATCTGCGGAGGGTACCAGATGCTCGGAAGATACTACCTCGAACATAACGGAAACAGGCTCGAGTGCCTAGGTGCGATCGATATCTATACCGAAGGAAAAAAGGAACGCTTCATCCAGGATACGATCTACGAGATCGAATTAAGTGACGGCAAAAAAGTCAAGGTCGCAGGTTTTGAGAACCACAGCGGAAGGACATATCTGGGAGATACCGTAAAGCCGTTCATGAAGGTGATAAGAGGAGCCGGCAACAACGGCGAGGACGGATATGAAGGAGCCAGATACAAGAACTGTTTCTGTACATATTCGCACGGAAGCTTTCTTCCCAAGAATGCCGCCGTCACGGATCTTCTTCTCAAGACGGCGCTTAGGAACAAATACGGAGAAGACTATGAACTGCCCTATCTTTCTTCCGAAGCAGAGGATCTCGCACTCCGTCAGGCTTTGGAATACTTAAACGGCTAAGCCGGCAAAAAACGGAAATAATTGTAGCAGTTTATGAAATTGAAATCCTTTTATATATGTATTATAATCCGAACGTTTGGTTTGAAACACATTATATGAATTCAGCTGGAGGTTTTTATGGTTAAGGCTATCGTTGGAGCTAACTGGGGTGACGAAGGTAAGGGAAAGATCACTGACCTTTTGGCTTCTGAATCAGACATTGTCATCCGTTTTCAGGGCGGCGCTAATGCGGGACATACCATCATCAATGAGTACGGTAAGTTCGCACTTCACCTGATGCCGTCAGGCGTCTGCCATAAGAACATCGTAAACATAATCGGCAACGGCGTTGCTTTCAACATCCCGAAGTTCATCGAAGAGCTCAATGCCCTCAAGGAGCGCGGGATCGAGCCTAAGATCAAGGTGTCCGACAGAGCGCAGATCGTTATGCCGTACCACATCCTTTTCGATCAGTATGAGGAAGAAAGACTCGGAGGAAAGGCCTTCGGTTCCACGAAGTCCGGTATCGCGCCTTTCTACTCCGACAAGTATGCAAAGATCGGCTTCCAGGTAGGCGAGCTCTTCAACAAGGAGGCTCTGAAGGAAAAGATCGAGAGAGTCCTCGAGATCAAGAATGCTCTCATCGTTCACCTTTATAAGAAAGATCCGATCGATGCAAACCAGCTTTTCGAAGAAGTATCCAAGTGGGCTGACATCGTAGCTCCTTATGTTTGCAACACACAGAGCTTCCTGCATGATGCCATAAAGTCCGGAAAGAAGATCCTTCTTGAAGGTCAGCTCGGTTCCATGAAGGACCCGGACCTCGGAATCTATCCTATGGTTACATCTTCATCCACTCTCGCAGGCTACGGTGCGGTAGGCGCAGGTATCCCGCCATATGAGATCAAGGATGTTGTTACGGTCGTTAAGGCTTACTCTTCTGCGGTAGGTGCAGGTGCTTTCGTAAGCGAGATCTTCGGCGACGAGGCTGACGAGCTCCGTAAGCGTGGCGGTGATGCAGGCGAGTACGGTGCAACAACAGGACGTCCGCGTCGTATGGGCTGGTTCGACTGCGTAGCTTCACGTTACGGCTGCCAGGTCCAGGGTGCTACAGAGGTTGCTTTCACGGCGATCGACTGCCTCGGTTATCTCGATGAGATCCCTGTCTGCACAGGCTACATCGTAGACGGTGTTGAGACAAAGGATTTCCCGAACCCTACAAAGCTTGATTCCGCTAAGCCGGTAATTACAAAGCTTCCGGGCTGGAAGTGCGACATCAGAGGGATCACCGAGTTTGATAAGCTTCCTAAGGAAGCACAGGACTATGTCCTCTTCGTTGAGAAGGAACTCGGAGTACACATCTCCATCGTTTCCACGGGACCTAAGAGAAACGAGATCATCTACAGATAAGATCATTTTTGAGCAAGCCGAAAAGGCTGTCTAAATTTGTACGCAAACCCCTGAAGTTTGACTTCGGGGGTTATTTGATCCCCTGACAAAACTCACGAAGACAACAAAAACAGGAACTCTCAAAGCATAGTTTTATTAATTAACAGATAGTGTTAAAATAAATTTATGAATTGAAGGGTAGTGTATCTTACCCGGAAAGTGATTAAATCAGGGGGGTTGACATCTGTGATAAGGATTCCGAGAATCTTTGAGGCAGGCAGGAAGGCGGAAGAATTATGCCGTAATCCGATATCACATAAACTCGTAAGGATCTAAGGATGTGGTACCCGTTTGGGTTGGGTAGCCACGTCTTTTGTTGTTTAGAAACAAAACGTAAATAAAAAAGAATTTGGAGGTATTATTGATGAAGATTCAAAGAGGGAAAGTGTTGCTAAGTGCAGTTATCATACTTTCCATGTTACTGAGTGTGGTATTGTTCCCACCATTCGCGAAAACCGTAAATGCAGGAGTAGTCGCCAGTGGCTCTTGCGGTGACAATGTCTCATATGAGCTCGACAATACGGGTAAACTCACGATCAGTGGAGAAGGTCCTATGTATGATTATGAATCTTACGGATCTAATCTATCGCCTTTTTATGATGATGACGATATCAAGTCAATTGTTATCAAATCCGGTGTAACAAGTATTGGAGAGTGTTCATTT